>NZ_VZQP01000021.1:0-132990 GCF_014397655.1 Paraburkholderia sp. UCT31 | reverse complement strand
GCGCGGCGGCCGGAATCCATTCGAGTGCGGCTTTTACGTTGGCCGGCAGGCCGCGCATCGACTTCAGCCTGGTCTTGTACGCGGTCAGTTCGGCCTGGGTCGGCAGCTTGCCGTGGACCAGCAGATAAGCGATCTCCTCGAATTCGCACGCCTCGGCGATGTCGAGAATGTCATAGCCGCGATAGTGCAGATCGTTGCCGGTCTTGCCGACCGTGCACAGCGCGGTATTACCCGCGGTCACGCCCGACAGCGCGACGGATTTTTTTGGCTTGAAGCCGCTTTGCGTTTCGTTGCCGCCTGTTGCGCCAGCGGCTTGCGTCGTCTCGCTCATGTTCCGCCTTCTCCTGTGTGCCGGCTCATCGCTGCCGTTTGAAAAACGCGTCGCTTATGCCACCGAGTGTCAGTTGGCGCCCACTTGCGCAAAAAGCGGCGCCGCTTCTTGTGGAACAGCGCGGCCGGTGGTTTGCGCGCGGCGCAGCACCGACCAGTAATAGCAGTAGCTCGCACGGTCGTGCAGCGTATCGCCGTGACGCGTCGGGCCCCAATGCGCGGACTGCGCGGCCAGCAGGATTTCGGTGGCCGTCGCGATTTCTTCGTCGCGCGGCGCGAACGCGGCGACGATCGCCTCGATCTGCGCGGGGTGGATGCTCCACATGCGCGTGTAGCCGAACTCGTTGCGGGCGCGCTGTGCGTCGTTCGCGACCACGCTCATGTCGCGCACCTCGGTGCTGACGTTGTGCGACGGCACCTTGCCGAACGCATGGCAGGCCGCCGAAATCTCGAGCTTCGCGCGCCGCACGAGCGGATGATCGAATTGGCCCGGCGAGCGCATCGCGGTATCGGGGATCGCGCCGTCGTGCGCGGAGACGAAGTCCATCAGGCCGAAGCTCAGCGCCTCGACGCCCGGCAGCGCGGCGAGTTCGAACACACGTGTAAGCGCGCCGTGGGTTTCGACCAGCAACTGCACCGGCACCGGCTGCGCGAGGCCGAGCTCGCGCCGCGTCGCCTCGATGAACGCGATCATTTCGGCGGCATCGTGAACATTGCGGATTTTCGGCAGCGTGATGTAAGCGGGTGCTCGCTTTGCGGCGCGCAGAATGAGGCGTACGTCGTCGCGCCAGTGCGCGTGAGCGAAGTCGTGGATGCGCACGCCGACGCGGCCGAAGCGGTCATGCTCGGTGCCCAGTAGCGATGCGACCAGTTCCGCGTGCTCGGCCTCGCGGCCGACCTGCGCGCCGTCTTCGCAATCGAGCGTGATATCGAACACGGGGCCGAGTTGCTGCTGTAACGCGAGCGACTTCAGCATCAGCTTTTCGCTGCCCGCGTAGTGATCGCAGGCAGGCAGCACAGCGGGCGGCGCTTCGCCCTCAAACAGCACTTCGGCGGGTGTGAGAACGCGCATCTTCGGCGTGTGGGGCGTGGTGAAAATTAAGGATGTCGGATTCGGGCGTGCTCTGCGCGAGTGCCGTCGGGCAACGGCAAAGCACGTTCGAATCAGAGGCGAATGGCGATGATCGCACGGCCATTCACACGAAAAAAACCGGAACCCGCCGCGCTGACGCTTCGGAGTTCCGGTTCATCGGCATCAGATGCTTAGCCGAGCAGGTGCTGAACGCCGTCGCGCTCTTCCAGCAGTTCCTGCAGCGTGCCGTCCATCTTTTCGCGCGAGAACGCGTCGATTGCCAGACCTTCGACGCGCTTGTACTCGCCGTTTTCGCAGGTCACGGGCACGCCGTAGATGATGTCTTCAGGGATGCCGTACGAGCCGTCCGACGGGATGCCCATCGTGACCCACTTGCCGTTCGTGCCGAGCACCCAGTCACGCACGTGGTCGATCGCAGCGTTAGCCGCCGATGCCGCCGACGACAGGCCGCGCGCTTCGATGATCGCCGCGCCGCGCTTGCCGACGGTCGGGATGAACGTGTTGCGGTTCCATTCTTCGTCGTTGATCAGCTTGGTCAGGTCCTGACCTTCAGCCGTTGCAACGCGGAAGTCGGGGTACATGGTCGGCGAGTGGTTGCCCCACACTGCGAGCTTTTCGATCGACGCGACCGGCTTGCCCGACTTGGCGGCCAGTTGCGACAGCGCGCGATTGTGGTCCAGACGGAGCATCGCGGTGAAGTTCTTCTTCGGCAGATCCGGCGCCGACTTCATGGCGATGTATGCGTTCGTGTTGGCCGGGTTGCCGACCACCAGAACCTTCACGTCGCGGCTGGCGACGTCGTTCAGCGCCTTGCCCTGAACCGTGAAGATTTCGGCGTTGGCCGACAGCAGATCCTTGCGCTCCATACCCTTCGAACGCGGACGCGCGCCGACCAGCAGGGCAATGTCGGCGTCCTTGAACGCGACCTTCGGGTCGTCCGTGATCACGACGCCCGACAGCAGCGGGAATGCGCAATCATCCAGTTCCATCACGACGCCTTTGACGGCGGCTTGCGCTTGCGGCAGATCGAGCAGTTGCAGGATCACCGGCTGGTCCTTGCCGAGCAGGTCGCCATTGGCGATGCGGAATAGCAGGGAGTAAGCGATTTGACCTGCGGCGCCGGTGACGGCAACGCGCTTTGCGGGCTTAGCCATTGAGAAATCTCCAGGACGATGCGTTAGACGCTAGGGAAAACGCCATTCTATATGCGCGTTCAGCGAAGCGTGATGAAACACGGCGGAATTCACTGTTCGCGTGCGGGCTCGGAATTGGCGAGACCGGGCGGCGCGTTACGGCAAGACCGCCGTGCCGGAAAGCTGTACTGCGGAGCGGGACGGGATGGCCCAGGGCCTACGCCGGGCCGGGGCCGCAACCGCACGGTGCGGGCTCCTGCAAACAGCGCGTTTCGGCAAGCGTCGGGCCAGCGGGTGCAACACGGAGACAGCGCGCGAATGCACCGGATGGCGGCGAATCGAAACCTGGACTGCGTAGGGGACGGCATGGTGCAGAGTGGCTGCCGGAGCGTCGCGGCGCTGCATCAAACAGCCGCCGCCAAATCCCGCAAACCCTTGCTCGACAAGGAGTGTAGGAGTCGAAACAGACAAAGTCAACAGTATCTTATGTCTTATATAAGACACATCTATCGCGGGGAAAACCCTAGACGTGTCCCAGCCCTTTATGATGAAATGCGCGCATGAATTCGAACCCGGCGAATCCTGTGAATCCGAATGGCCAAGGGGCCGCCGGCGAAGGCGTATCCGCTGTTTCCGCTGCCGCTTCGCCTACCTTCAGCCCCTTATATCAGCAGATCAAGGGCTTGATTACGCAGAGCCTCGAAAGCGGCGAATGGAAGCCGGGCGAGATCATTCCTAGTGAAGTCGAACTGGCCGCGCGTTTCAAGGTGAGTCAGGGTACGGTGCGCAAGGCGATCGACGAACTCGCCGCCGACAACCTGCTGGTGCGCCGCCAGGGCAAGGGCACATTCGTTGCAACGCACAACGAAGAGCGCGCGCAGTTCCGTTTCCTGAGATTGCTCGCCGACGACGGCGCCGAGCATCCGCACGTGAGCCGTCTGCTCGAATGCCGGCGGCTGCGCGCATCGGCGGAAATCGCGCGGCAGCTCGATCTGAAGCCGGCCGATCCGGTCGTGCTGATCAAGCGTTTGCTGCAGTTCGACGGCGAAGTCACCGTGCTCGACGAAATCTGGCTGCCCGGCGTCGTGTTCCGCGGGCTCACGCTCGAGCGGCTGTCGGAGTACAAGGGTCCCCTCTACGCGATGTTCGAGACGGAATTCGGTACCCGCATGATTCGCGCGACGGAAAAAATCCGCGCGGTCGCGGCGGAGCCTTCCGTGGCGGACCTGCTGCATGTGCCGGCGGGTTTTCCGTTGCTGTCGGTCGAGCGCGTGTCCTATACCTATGGGGACCGGCCGGTCGA
This sequence comes from Paraburkholderia sp. UCT31, assembly GCF_014397655.1. Taxonomy (NCBI): domain Bacteria; kingdom Pseudomonadati; phylum Pseudomonadota; class Betaproteobacteria; order Burkholderiales; family Burkholderiaceae; genus Paraburkholderia; species Paraburkholderia sp. UCT31. The sequence continues at coordinate 129,131 of NZ_VZQP01000021.1, read as the reverse complement.
AGTCCGGCGAGGTTGGTATGTCACAACCGGGTATTACTATCAGAACGATCTGAGCTGAATCGGGCTGAAACGAGGCGCGGCGTCCCACACGCGCGCCAATCGGAAGGCGCTTTCATTGCGCGCGCAGCAAAGGACCTAGCGTGGTTTTCGCTGCAGCGCGATATAAAAAGGCGCTAAAATTGCGGATTAGTGTGACTACATAGTAAGGGGTCTAGCATGGCAGAAGCCGTAAAAAAACCGAGGCCGGAATTCCGGAACATCGGTATTGGGCAAATACTGACGGCATACCGTTTCCCGCTGGCGGCGGGCGTGTCGATTCTGCATCGCGTGAGCGGTGCCTTGTTGTTTCTCTTCCTTCCGTTCCTGCTGTTCCTCTTCGATCAGAGCCTGACTTCCGAACTGAGCTTCGAAGTATTCAAAGGCTTCCTCTCCAACATCATCGTCAAGCTGATCACGCTGGTTCTCGCGTGGGCCTTCCTGTTCCACTTCTGCGCCGGCATCCGTCACCTCGTGATGGATACGAATCATGATGCCGTGTCGAAAGAGAAGGGCAAATCGACCTCCATCGTGGTGATCGTCGTGTCGTCGCTGCTTACCATCGCATTCGCGGCAAAACTGTTCGGAGCATTCTAAAAAATGTCAGCCAATAACCGAATCGGTTCGAAGCGTCTCGTCGTCGGCGCGCATTACGGTCTGCGCGACTGGCTCGCGCAACGCGTCACCGCCTGCGTGATGGCGGTGTACACGGTGATTCTGCTCGCGTGGTTCTTCCTCGCGCGCGACTTTTCGTACGACGGCTGGGCGTCGATCTTCGCGACGCAGTGGATGAAGCTCGCCACGTTCGTCACGCTTCTCTCGCTGTTCTACCACGCGTGGGTTGGTATCCGTGACATCTGGATGGATTACGTGAAGCCCGTTGGCACGCGTCTCGTCCTCCAGGTGCTGACGATCCTCTGGCTGCTCGCATGTGCGGGCTACGCTGCGCAGATTCTCTGGAGAGTATAAAAGCATGGTTGCAATCAAGAATTCTCTGCCGCGTCGCCGCTTCGACGTCGTCATCGTCGGCGCGGGCGGCTCGGGGATGCGCGCGTCGCTGCAACTCGCGCGTGCCGGTCTGTCGGTCTGCGTGCTGTCCAAGGTGTTCCCGACGCGTTCGCACACGGTCGCGGCCCAGGGCGGCATCGGCGCTTCGCTCGGCAACATGAGCGAAGACAACTGGCACTACCACTTCTACGACACGATCAAGGGCTCCGACTGGCTCGGCGACCAGGACGCGATCGAGTTCATGTGCCGTGAAGCACCGAACGCCGTCTACGAACTCGAACACTTCGGCATGCCGTTCGACCGTAACGCGGACGGCACGATCTATCAGCGCCCGTTCGGCGGCCACACCGCGAATTACGGCGAAAAGCCGGTGCAACGCGCCTGCGCGGCGGCTGACCGTACCGGTCACGCGCTGCTGCACACGCTGTACCAGCAGAACGTTGCTGCCAAGACGCAATTCTTCGTCGAATGGATGGCGCTGGACCTGATCCGCGACGCCGACGGCGACGTGCTCGGCGTGAGCGCGCTGGAAATGGAAACCGGCGACGTCTACATCCTCGAAGGCAAGACCACGCTGTTCGCCACGGGCGGCGCGGGCCGGATCTTCGCGGCATCGACCAACGCGTTCATCAACACCGGTGACGGCCTCGGCATGGCGGCCCGTTCGGGCATCGCGCTGCAGGACATGGAATTCTGGCAATTCCACCCGACCGGCGTGGCCGGCGCGGGCGTGCTGATCACCGAAGGCGTGCGCGGCGAAGGCGGTATTCTGCGTAACTCGAACGGCGAACGCTTCATGGAGCGCTACGCGCCGACGCTGAAGGATCTGGCGCCGCGCGACTTCGTTTCGCGTTCGATGGACCAGGAAATCAAGGAAGGCCGCGGCGTCGGTCCGAACAAGGATCACGTGCTGCTCGACCTGTCGCACATCGGCGCCGAGACGATCATGAAGCGTCTGCCGTCGATCCGCGAAATCGCGCTGAAGTTCGCGAACGTCGACTGCATCAAGGAGCCGATCCCGGTCGTGCCGACCATCCACTACCAGATGGGCGGTATTCCGACGAACATCAACGGCCAGGTCGTCGGGACGCCGCGCGGCCCCGAAGAAGTCGTCAACGGTTTCTACGCAGTGGGCGAATGCTCGTGCGTGTCGGTGCATGGCGCGAACCGTCTCGGCACGAACTCGCTGCTCGACCTCGTGGTGTTCGGCCGCGCTGCCGGCAACCACATCGTCAAGCACGTGAAGGAACTGAAGGAACACAAGCCGCTGCCGGCCGATGCAGCCGACTTCGCGCTGTCGCGTCTGGCGAAGCTGGACAACTCGTCGTCGGGCGAGTACGCGCAGTCGGTCGCGAACGACATCCGCGGCACGATGCAGAAGCACGCTGGTGTGTTCCGTACCTCGGCTCTGCTGTCCGAAGGCGTCGAGGCCATCCGTGAAGTGGCGGCACGCGTCGACAACATCCATCTGAAGGACAAGTCGAAGGTGTTCAACACGGCTCGCATCGAAGCGCTCGAAGTGGCGAACCTGATCGAAGTGGCACGCGCCACGATGGTCTCCGCCGAAGCGCGCAAGGAAAGCCGCGGCGCGCACGCGCAGAACGACTTCGAACATCGCGACGACGAAAACTGGCTGCGCCATACGTTGTGGTTCAGCGAAGGCGATCGCCTCGACTACAAGCCGGTTCACATGAAGCCGCTGACCGTCGAATCGGTTCCGCCGAAAGCGCGTACCTTCTAAGGCACAAGTCAAAGGAATTCAGAGAAATGGCCAAGCGTACATTTGAAATTTACCGCTACGATCCGGACAAGGACGCCGCTCCGCGCATGCAGACGTACGAGATCGAAATCGACTCGCACGAACGCATGCTGCTCGACGCGCTCATCAAGCTGAAGGCGCTCGACGAAACCCTGTCGTTCCGTCGCTCGTGCCGCGAAGGCGTGTGCGGTTCGGACGCAATGAATATCAACGGCAAGAACGGCCTCGCGTGCCTGACGAACCTGAACGACCTGCCGCAGAAGATCGTGCTGCGTCCGCTGCCGGGCCTGCCCGTCGTGCGCGACCTGATCTGCGACTTCACGCAGTTCTTCAACCAGTATCACTCGATCAAGCCGTACCTGATCAACGATACGCCGCCGCCGGAAAAGGAACGTCTGCAGTCGCCGGAAGAACGCGACGAGCTCGACGGCCTGTACGAATGTATTCTGTGCGCGAGCTGCTCGACGTCGTGCCCGAGCTTCTGGTGGAATCCGGACAAGTTCGTCGGCCCGGCTGGTCTGCTGCAAGCCTACCGCTTCATCGCGGATAGCCGCGACGAGGCAACCGGCGAGCGCCTCGACAACCTGGAAGATCCGTACCGTCTGTTCCGTTGCCACACGATCATGAACTGTGTCGACGTTTGCCCGAAGGGCCTTAACCCGACCAAGGCAATCGGCAAGATCAAGGAATTGATGGTTCGCCGCGCTGTCTAGTATCAATGAGCTCCGCGCTCCCTGGCGCGCGCTGCCCCCGAGGGGGCGGTCAGTGCGCCCGGGCGCGGCGTGGGGTGTACCGACATGACCGAAACATCGCATCAGTCCGACCCTCTCCGCCGCGCGCGTCTTCGCTGGCGCGCACGGCGGGGCCTGCTGGAAAACGACCTGATTTTCGAGCGTTTTTTCAGCCGATATGAGCATGACCTCAGCGATGCCGACGTGGGCGCACTCACGCGCCTGCTCGAGCTGAGCGATAACGACCTGATGGACTTGCTGCTCGCGCGCAAGGAACCAGAAGGCGATCTGGCCGACCCGGACGTGGTCCGGGTTCTGGAGTTGCTGCGCAACGTTTGAGCGCCGCCAGTCCGTTGTTCCAGGCGTGCAATTATCGAAACCCTGTATCCATACTTCGATTGAGGATGTGCTATGACCCCGTCAGATGTTAAAGCCACGCTATCGTTCAGCGACAATTCGCCGAGCGTCGAAATGCCGATTTACAAGGGCACGATTGGCCCGGATGTGATCGACATTCGCAAACTGTACGGCCAGACCGGCAAATTCACGTACGACCCGGGCTTCATGTCGACGGCGGCGTGCAATTCGGCGATTACCTACATCGACGGCGACAAGGGCGAACTGCTCTACCGCGGCTACCCGATCGACAACCTCGCGCAAAACGCCGACTTCCTCGAAACCTGCTACCTGCTGCTGAACGGCGAGCTGCCGAACCAGAAGCAGAAGGTCGAATTCGTCGGCACCGTCACGAAGCACACGATGGTGCACGAGCAGATGCAGTTCTTCTTCCGCGGCTTCCGCCGCGACGCGCACCCGATGGCAATTCTGGTCGCCGCGGTCGGCGCGCTGTCCGCGTTCTATCACGACTCGCTCGACATCAATAACCCGCGTCACCGCGAAGTGTCGGCGATCCGTATGATCGCGAAGCTGCCCACGCTGGTCGCGATGGCGTACAAGTACAGCATCGGCCAGCCGTTCGTGTATCCGAAGAACGACCTGTCGTACAGCGCGAACTTCATGCGCATGATGTTCTCGAACCCGTGCGAAGAGTACGAGGTCAACGACGTGCTGGTGCGCGCGCTCGACCGTATCCTGATCCTGCACGCTGACCACGAGCAGAATGCATCAACCTCGACCGTGCGGCTCGCCGGTTCGTCGGGCGCGAATCCGTTCGCGTGTATCGCGGCGGGTATCGCGTGTCTGTGGGGCCCGGCGCACGGCGGCGCGAACGAAGCCGCGCTGACCATGCTGGAAGAAATCGGCTCGGTCGACAACATTCCTGAGTTCATCAAGCAGGTGAAGGACAAGAACTCGGGCGTGAAGCTGATGGGCTTCGGCCACCGCGTGTACAAGAACTACGACCCGCGCGCGAAGCTGATGCGCGAGACCTGCTACGAAGTGCTCGAAGAGCTGGGCCTGCACGACGATCCGCTGTTCAAGCTCGCGATGGAACTCGAAAAGATCGCGCTCGAAGACGAATACTTCGTGTCGCGCAAGCTGTACCCGAACGTCGACTTCTACTCGGGCATCGTGCAGCGCGCGCTGGGCATTCCGACGTCGATGTTCACGTGTATCTTCGCGATGGCGCGTACGGTCGGCTGGATCGCGCAGTGGAACGAAATGATCGCCGATCCCGAGCAGAAGATTGGCCGTCCGCGTCAGTTGTTCATCGGCGAGACGCTGCGTGAAGCGAAGCCGATCACACAGCGCTGATCGCTGATCGCTGATCGACCTCGATACGCGCGCTTCGCAGCGGCATTCGTGCCGTGCAAAAGCGCGAAATCCGAGTGAAGAAAACGCCTCGACGGGTCTACCGTCGGGGCGTTTTCCGTTTCGGCGGCAGCCACGCGTCGCGCATGCGGCGCATTGGCGTCGCTGGGGCCAACGCTTGCCGGGTAACGACGATACAGGTATTGCCACTACCAGCCAACTCCATGTTTTTTATCGGTTTTTTCGTCGGCTGAGCAGCCCATCGCGGTGCGCAGCGTGGCATAATCAATCGACACAGTCAGCCCGCAGTCATTACTACCCCGCATACCATGGCACAGACTCTCTACGACAAATTGTGGAACACGCACGTGGTCCACACGGAAGACGACGGCACCACGATTCTCTACATCGACCGTCACCTGCTGCATGAAGTGACCAGCCCGCAGGCGTTCGAAGGCCTGAAGATGGCCGAGCGTCCGGTGTGGCGCATCAGCGCGAACCTGGCCGTGTCCGACCACAACGTGCCGACCACGGACCGCAGCCACGGCATCGCCGATCCGGTGTCGAAGCTGCAGGTCGACACGCTCGACGCCAACTGCGACGCCTTCGGCATCACACAGTTCAAGATGAACGACCTGCGTCAGGGCATCGTTCACATCATCGGGCCGGAACAGGGCGCCACGCTGCCGGGTATGACGATCGTCTGCGGCGACTCGCACACGTCCACGCACGGCGCGTTCGGCGCGCTCGCGCACGGCATCGGCACGTCGGAAGTCGAGCACGTGCTGGCCACGCAAACGCTGCTGCAGAAGAAGAGCAAGAACATGCTCGTGAAGGTCGAGGGCCAATTGCCGCGCGGCTGTACCGCGAAGGACATCGTGCTCGCGATCATCGGCAAGATCGGCACCGCGGGCGGCACCGGCTACGCGATCGAATTCGGCGGCTCGACGATCCGGTCGCTGACAATGGAAGGCCGCATGACGGTCTGCAACATGGCGATCGAAGCGGGCGCGCGCGCCGGCATGGTCGCCGTCGACGACACCACGGTCGAATACCTGAAAGGCCGTCCGTTCTCGCCGCAGGGCGTCGAGTGGGATCACGCGGTCGAGTACTGGAAGCAGTTCAAGTCGGACGACGGAGCGCATTTCGATCGCGTGGTCGAGTTGAACGCCGCCGAAATCGTGCCGCAGGTCACCTGGGGCACGTCGCCGGAAATGGTCACGCCGATCGACGGCCGCGTGCCGGATCCGGAGCGCGAAAAGGACCCGGTCAAGCGCGACGCGATGGAGCGCGCGCTCAAGTACATGGCGCTCGAGCCGAACGCGCCGATCGAGTCGATCAAGCCGGATAAAATCTTCATCGGGTCGTGCACCAACGCGCGCATCGAAGACATTCGCGCCGCGGCTTACGTCGTGAAGAAGCTCGGCCGTCGCGTCGCGCCGAACATCCGTCTGGCGATGGTCGTGCCGGGTTCGGGTCTCGTGAAGGCGCAGGCGGAGCGTGAAGGCCTCGACAAGGTCTTTACCGAGGCCGGTTTCGAATGGCGCGAGCCGGGCTGCTCGATGTGTCTGGCAATGAACGCCGACCGGCTCGAGCCGGGCGAGCGTTGTGCATCCACGTCGAACCGCAATTTCGAAGGTCGTCAGGGCGCTGGTGGCCGCACGCACCTGGTGAGCCCCGCAATGGCCGCGGCTGCGGCCATCGAAGGGCATTTCGTCGACATTCGCAAGCTCGGATAAACCGCATGATGAAGAACATGAATCGCATCACTCTATTGCGCCGCTTCGCACTCGGCACGTTCGCCGGGCTCCTGCTCGGTCTTGCCGGCTGCAACACGGTGCACGGATTCGGCCAGGACATGTCGCACCTCGGCAATTCGATCAGCAATCACGCTGAGAAATAAGCGGTTTTTGATTTTTGCCGGCGATACGGCGCGGGGGTTCCAGCCGCCAGTCGCATCGCCCGGTCCTGAACAGGCGCAAGCGTCATGGATAATTTCATCGTACACACCGGCGTCGTGGCGCCGCTCGATCGCGAGAACGTCGACACGGACGCGATCATTCCGAAGCAGTTCCTGAAGTCGATCAAGCGCACGGGTTTCGGTCCGAATGCGTTCGACGAATGGCGCTACCTCGACCACGGCGAACCGGGCCAAGACAACTCGAAGCGTCCGCTGAACCCGGATTTCGTGCTGAATCAGCCGCGCTACCACGGCGCCTCGGTGCTGCTCGCGCGCAAGAATTTTGGCTGCGGCAGCTCGCGCGAACACGCGCCTTGGGCGTTGCAGCAATACGGCTTTCGCGCGCTGATCGCGCCGAGCTTCGCGGACATCTTCTACAACAACTGCTTCAAGAACGGCGTGCTGCCGATCGTGCTGACCGAACAGCAGGTCGATCATCTGTTCAACGAGACGTATGCGTTCAACGGCTTCGAGCTGACGATCGACCTCGAAGCGCAAGTCGTGCGCACGGCCGACGGCGGCACCGAATATCCGTTCGAAGTCGCGGCGTTCCGCAAGTATTGTCTGCTGAACGGTTTCGACGACATCGGCCTCACGCTGCGTCACGCGGACAAGATCCGCCAATTCGAAGCTGAGCGTCTGGCGAAGCAACCGTGGCTGAACAATCGCCTCGTCCGTTAAGCGAAACCGTGAGGGCGTCAGGGGCGTGAAGTCCGCGCGCCAATGTCGGTTTGCGCCAGAAGATCCGAACAAAATCATCAAGGAATTCGCATGAAGATCGCAGTGTTGCCGGGCGACGGCATCGGTCCCGAAATCGTCAAGGAGGCCGTCAAGGTCCTGAACGTGCTCGGCGAGAAGTTCGAACTCGAAGAAGCGCCGGTCGGCGGCGCGGGCTACGAAGCGAAGGGCCACCCGCTGCCGGACTCGACGCTCGCGCTCGCGAAGGAAGCCGACGCGATCCTGTTCGGCGCGGTCGGCGACTGGAAGTACGACAAGCTCGAACGCGCGCTGCGCCCTGAGCAGGCGATTCTCGGTCTGCGCAAGCACCTGGAACTTTTCGCGAACTTCCGTCCGGCGATCTGCTACCCGCAACTGACGGGCGCGTCGTCGCTGAAGGAAGAGATCGTTTCGGGTCTCGACATCCTGATCGTGCGCGAACTGAACGGCGACATCTACTTCGGTGCGCCGCGCGGCGTGCGTACGTCGCCGGACGGCCTGTTCGCCGGCGCGAAGGAAGGCTTCGACACGATGCGCTATTCGGAACCCGAAGTGCGCCGCATCGCGCACGTCGCATTCCAGGCGGCGCAAAAGCGCGGCAAGAAGCTCACCTCGGTCGATAAAGCCAACGTGCTCGAAACGTCGCAGTTCTGGAAGGACGTGATGATCGACGTGTCGAAGGAATACGCGGACGTCGAACTGTCGCACATGTACGTCGACAACGCCGCGATGCAGCTCGTGAAGGCGCCGAAGTCGTTCGACGTGATCGTGACCGGCAACATGTTCGGCGACATCCTGTCCGACGAGGCGGCCATGCTGACCGGCTCGATCGGCATGCTGCCGTCGGCATCGCTCGACAAGAACAACAAGGGCTTGTACGAGCCGTCGCATGGCTCCGCGCCGGATATCGCCGGCAAGGGCGTTGCCAATCCGCTCGCCACGATCCTGTCGGCCGCGATGATGCTGCGCTATTCGCTGAACAAGGCGGAGCAGGCCGATCGCATCGAAACCGCGGTGAAGAAGGTGCTCGAACAGGACTATCGCACCGGCGACATTCTCACGCCGGGTTGCAAGCAGGTCGGCACCGCCGCGATGGGCGATGCCGTCGTGGCCGCGCTGTAAAACGCGTGCACCGCATGCGCTCGCAGAGCGAGGGCATGCGGTGGTCAGGTCAACAATACTGGCCTTTTAAAAACGCGAATCGGGCCTTTAAATAGGCCGATTTGCACGTCATACGGCGAAGAACGCCGCCAGTTTTCCGTTTTCGTGTATATTGTTGTGATGGCTCAGATCTCCCAAATCTCCTCGATTTCCAAAATGCACGGCACAACGGCCCGTGCGATCGAGTTCGCCATTACCATCAAAACCATTACCCCGAAAACGATCACGAAGCGCTGATCGTCCGTCGTGCCCGCCCATCTTCCCCGCGCGGTCACTGCGGGCAAAGACGCGGGGAAGTTTCCATTCGAAGGGTATGAAGTCATGAACGTAGGTCTCGTAGGTTGGCGCGGCATGGTCGGCAGCGTCCTGATGCAACGTATGCAGCAGGAAGGCGATTTCGACTTGATCGAACCGGTGTTTTTCAGCACCAGCAACGCGGGCGGCAACGCGCCTTCGTTCGCCAAAAACGAGACCAAGCTCAAAGATGCGACAAGCATCGACGACCTGAAGAAGTGCGACGCGATCATTTCCTGCCAGGGCGGCGACTACACGAACGAAGTGTTCCCGAAGCTGCGTGCGGCGGGCTGGAACGGCTACTGGATCGACGCGGCATCGTCGCTGCGCATGAAGGACGACGCGGTCATCATTCTCGACCCGGTCAACCTCGACGTGATCAAGAACGCGCTCGTCAAAGGCCAGAAGAATTTCATCGGCGGTAACTGCACGGTCAGCCTGATGCTGATGGCATTGGGCGGCCTGTTCCGCGAAAACCTCGTCGACTGGATGACGGCCATGACTTATCAGGCCGCATCCGGCGCGGGCGCGCAGAACATGCGCGAATTGCTGTCGCAAATGGGCACGCTGCACGGCGCGGTGAAGAACGAACTGGCAGACCCGGCTTCGGCGATTCTCGACATCGACCGCCGCGTGCTCGAAGCGATGAACAGCGACAGCATGCCGACCGACCACTTCGGCGTACCGCTCGCGGGCTCGCTGATTCCGTGGATCGACAAGGATCTCGGCAACGGCATGTCGAAGGAAGAGTGGAAGGGCGGCGCGGAAACCAACAAGATCCTCGGCAAGCCGGCCATGGGCACGCCGGGTTCGATTCCCGTCGATGGTCTGTGCGTGCGGATCGGCGCAATGCGCTGCCATTCGCAAGCGCTCACGATCAAGCTGACCAAGGACGTGCCGCTCGACGAAGTGAACAGCATCCTCGCGTCGGGCAACGACTGGGTCAAGGTTGTGCCGAACGAACGCGAAGCGTCGATGCGCGACCTGTCCCCGGCGGTTGTCACCGGTACGCTGACGGTGCCGGTCGGCCGCGTGCGCAAGCTCGCGATGGGAGGCGAGTATCTGTCGGCCTTCACGGTCGGCGATCAGCTGCTGTGGGGCGCGGCTGAACCGCTGCGTCGTATGCTTCGCATTGTGCTCGACAAGTAAAGTAAACTACGCGCTCACGACGCGTAGACAACTCAAGAAGCGTCGCGCTTGCGCGGCGCTTTTTTCATTGTGTGCTCCGATCATCTTGTCTCTTTCCACTCGCAAAAAAGGCTGCGCGCTGACGCGCCCAGGAGTCCCGATGAACTTTCGACGCTCCGCTCTTCGGGCTATGTCCATTCGTCACGAGAAGGTGCGATTCAGCAGCCGTCCGGCGGCGATGGCCGCTTGTGCCACTTTCGCCCTTGCGCTGCTCGGCGGTGGCGCGGGCAATGCGCTTGCCGCGCCGGCTAGTGCCGCGAGCGCGCCGGATGCCGCTTCCGCTGTCAGTTCCACTACCGCTGTCGTTGCTGTCGCTGCGGGCTCTCAGTACACCGTACACGCAGGGCAGTCGCTGAACGATGTCGCGATCGCTATTACGCAGTCGCATGACCGGGCGGTACTCGCGCGCGCTACGCACGCATTGTTCGACACGAATCCGGCCGCGTTCATGAATCACGATCCGAGCCGGATGCGTGTAGGAGCGGTGTTGATCGTGCCGGCGCTCGATGCGTCGGGGGCCTTGGCGGTTTCGTCGACTGGGGCCGCGGCAGGGGCGTCGGAGTCCACGGCGGCTGCGCCCGCTTCCGCGCCGACTGCCGCGCCGGCCGCGGCGGCTGCCGCCAGCACGGCGAGTGCAGTCGCGCAGGTCAACGCCGCCGCCGCGAGTGCGGCCAGCGCGGCGGCTCAAGCGACGACGCCAGCCGCATCCACGGTTTCCGGCGCGGCCAGTGCGGCGGTATCGACCGGCGCGGCGGCGGGCGGTGCGGTTTCGTCCGCGCCAGTGGCCGGTTCGGCGCCGGTGGCGACGAGTGGCACGCGGGAATGGGCCGGATCGACTCAACCGGCGGCGAGCGCGCCCGCCGGACAAGCGCCGTCGGCAGCGACCGCGACCGCGCAGGCGGCTTCGCAGCCGCATCCGCAGGTGTCGAGTCTGCAGCAATTGCTGGCGCTGAAAAACCGCGTGCTGATGGAGTTGCAGAAGCACGGTATCGGCGGGGCGCCCGTCGCTTCAGGCCCAACGCCGACGAGCGCTGCGCAGCCGGCACCGGCAGGTTCCGCGGCGACCGTGGCCGTGGCGCCGGAGCATGCAAATGTGACGACGTCGCCGTCGAATGAAGGCGGCATCTCTCAGCGCGATTTGAGCATCGCGGCGGCCGTGGGCGCGGCACTGATCGTTCTGCTCGCTGCTCTGCGCATGGGTCGCCGCAAGCGCGATAAAGAGGCCGCGGCACGGGCTGCCCATGCAACTGATGCAGAAATGGCGAGATCCGCGCGTGAGGCCGATTCGCGCAATGGCAGCGCGGCGGCGGGGCAGGCGGCGGTCACGGAAGGATCGGACGCGCAAGATCAAGAGGTTGCACGGCAGGCCGCAGCAGCAGAGCATGCGGCTGCGGAACGTGCGGCTGCGGAACGTGCGGCAGCCGAACAGGCAGCGGCAGAAAGCGCGGCTGCGGAGCGGGTAGCAGCGGAGCGCGCGGTGGCCGAGGAGGCGGCGGCCAAGCGCGCCGCAGCGGAACGTGCGGCTGCGGAACGTGCAGCAGCCGAGCAAGCCGCAGCAGAAAGCGCGGCAGCCGAACGTGCAGCAGTCGAGCAAGCCGCAGCGGAAAGTGCAGCAGCCGAACAGACGGCAGCGGAAAGTGCAGCAGCCGAACAGACGGCAGCGGAGCGAGCCGCAGCAGAGCGAGCAGCGGCCGGAGAACACGCCGCGGCGGAACGCGCAGCAGCGGAACAAGCAGCAGCCGAACAAGCAGCAGCCGAACAAGCAGCAGCCGAACAAGCAGCAGCCGAACAAGCAGCAGCCGAACAAGCAGCAGCCGAACAAGCAGCAGCACGCGTCGCCGCCGAACATGCGGAAGCGGAACGCATAGCAGCAGAACGCGGCGCATCCGAGCGCGCCGCAGAAGAACAGGCGGCACAGCAAGCAGGCACGCCCGAACCTACTGCACCAATGGCGCCACTCGCCAGCATCCCGCTACCCAGCCAAAGCGAACTGTCCAGCGAACCACCGGCGGTCGCACCCGCCCATGACGAGACGCTGCGCTCCGCCGCGACGGCCGCCAATCTCGCCGCCGCGGCAGAACTCGGCGCCGACGCGCTGCCGCTGGGACCGCTCGAACCGGTTGGCGCCGCGGCGCAGGACGAGAACGCGCATCGCCTGCAATGGGACGAGGAACCCACAGAAAGTCCGACCGCAGAGAAAACGACAGGCACGACGACAACCCCGAGCCCAAGCGCCGCGGAACCGCCCTCGACAGCGTCGCACACCGCGACGGCCGAACCGCAGTCCCCCTTGAACGTTCCACCCCCAGTAATCGATTTCACGCAACATCAGATCGAACCGCGCGCCACTACGTCGTTCGGTCAGCCGTTCAGCGACATCCCCGTGCCGACGGAACCCGCGCCGTCCGCACCGACCGAGTTCCCGCGCGACGCCGTCGACGCGTTCGGCAGCCTCAACATGCCGCTGCCGCCGCGCATCGACGTGCCCACCGTCGGCGAAGCGGAGCCTTCCACGTCGCTTTCGACGCAACCGGTCGCATCGCCCGACACGACCGCGCAGCAGGCCTTCGCCGTCCATGGCGCGGACGACGACGCCCCGCACATCGCCGACCAGATCGCCGCCGGCACAGCCGGCCACGGCGCCGTCGCGGGCCTCGGCGCGGCCGGCTTCGGCGCGCTGAAGCTCGACTTCGACCTCGAGTTGCCGCCGAGCCCGGCTCAGCCATCGCCGGCCTTCACACCGGCCGATCTCGGCCGCATCGCGCGCAACAAGCTGGAGTTGGCCTCCGAGTACATCGAGCTCGGCGATCTGGCGGGCGCCCGCGCGCTCATCAACGAAGTGATCGAAGCAAACGATCCAGCCACGCGCACCGAGGCCCGCGCGTTGCTTTCGACTCTCGCACCGCTGTCGTGAAGCGCATCGCATTAGGCGTGCAATACGACGGCGCCGCGTTCACTGGATGGCAGTCGCAGCCGCATGGCAACACGGTACAGGACGAGCTCGAACGGGCGCTGCGCGAATTCATGCGCACGCCCGTGCAGACGGTGGTCGCCGGCCGCACCGACCGCGGTGTGCATGGCTTGGGTCAGGTCGTGCATTTCGACACCGACCTCGATCGCCTCGACATCTCCTGGGTGCGCGGCCCGAACGCGTTTCTGCCGAAGACGATCGGCGTGCAATGGGCCAAGCCGATGCCCGACGATTTTCACGCGCGGTTTTCGGCATTCGAGCGGACCTATTACTACGTGCTGTACGTAAGTCCGGTTCGCTCGCCGATGCTCACGACGCGCGCCGGCTGGGTGCACACGCCACTCGACGTCGACGCGATGCGCTCGGCCGCCGGGCACCTGATCGGCGAGCATGACTTTTCGGCGTTTCGTTCGTCGCAATGCCAGTCGAAGACGCCGTTCAAGCACCTGTACCAGATCGACGTCAAACGACAGGGTAACTTCGTGCATTTCCGCTTCCGCGCGAACGCGTTCCTGCATCACATGGTGCGCAACGTGATGGGCTGTCTGATCGAAATCGGCAGCGGCCGCCGCCCGGCCGCGTGGATGGCCGACGTGCTCGCGAGCCGTAGCCGCGATTGCGCGGCGCCGACCTTCATGCCCGACGGCTTGTACCTCGCGCAAGTGGGCTATCCTGAGCAATTCGGCGTGCCCGACCCGGCGACGGGCAGCGTGCCGTGGAGCAGCGTATGGACCGAGCAACCGGAAACATGAAAGCAGCAGAGAACCCCGCCATTCAGACCAACGCCACCGCCTTGCAAGGCGTGCCACATCGCACGCGCATCAAGCTGTGCGGACTATCGAAACCCGTCGACATTGCACACGCGATCGACCTCGGCGCCGACGCGATCGGCCTCGTGTTCTATCCGCCGAGCCCGCGCTCGGTGAGCGTCGCGCAAGCGGTCGAACTCGTGCATGAGGTCCCGCCGTTCGTGTCGGTCGTCGGTCTGTTCGTCAACGCGACGCCGGAATGGGTTCACGAAGTCGCGAGCAACGTGAACCTGACGCTGTTGCAGTTCCACGGCGACGAGACGCCTGGGCAGTGCGAGGCGCTCGCCGGCGTTGCGGGTTTGCCTTGGTTGCGCGCGTTGCGTGTTGCGGCGGATACTCGAGCGGCCGATTTGGTAAAATCGGCATTCAACTATTCAGCAGCCAGTGGTCTTCTGTTCGACACCCATGTCGAAGGCTACGGCGGCGGTGGGAAGGTTTTCGATTGGTCACTTATTCCAGCAGAACTCGCGCATCGGGCCGTTTTGAGTGGTGGGTTGAACGCGCAAAACGTCAGTGATGCGATCCATCGCGTGCGCCCGTACGCGGTCGATGTCTCGAGCGGCATCGAAGTAGCGGGCGCCCGGGGCGTGAAGGATCACGCCCGGATGGCGGCGTTCGTACGCGCGGTGCGCGCTGCGGACGCTGAATGATTCAGGCTCGCGGGCGCTTTCCGATGAAAGCCGCGAGCCATCCTGAGAAGAGTGATCACCATGTACAACTTGCCTGACGAAAGAGGCCACTTCGGCCAATTTGGTGGTGTGTTCGTCGCCGAAACGCTGTTTTCCGCACTCGACGAGTTGCGTGAAGCGTACGAGAAATATCAGAAAGACCCGGAGTTCGTCGCCGAATACGAGCGCGAATTGAAGTATTTCGTCGGTCGCCCGTCCCCGATTTATCACGCCCAGCGCTGGAGCGAATTGCTCGGCGGCGCGCAGGTTTATCTGAAGCGTGAAGACCTGAATCACACGGGGGCGCACAAGATCAACAACGTGATCGGCCAGGCGCTGCTCGCCAAGCGCATGGGCAAGCCGCGCGTGATCGCGGAAACCGGCGCCGGTCAGCACGGCGTGGCCACGGCGACAATCTGCGCGCGCTTCGGTATGGAGTGCGTGGTCTACATGGGCGCCGAGGACGTGCGCCGCCAGGCCGCGAACGTTTATCGCATGAAACTGCTCGGCGCGACGGTCGTGCCGGTCGAATCGGGGTCGCGCACGCTGAAGGACGCGCTGAACGAAGCGATGCGCGACTGGGTCACCAACGTCGAAAACACGTTCTACATCATCGGCACGGTTGCGGGTCCGCATCCGTACCCGATGATGGTGCGCGACTTCCAGCGTGTGATCGGCGACGAATGCCGCGTGCAGATGCCAGAACTCGCTGGCCGTCAGCCGGACGCCGTCATCGCGTGTGTTGGCGGCGGTTCGAATGCGATGGGGATCTTTTACCCGTATATCGACGATAGTTCCGTGCAGTTGATCGGCGTCGAAGCGGCCGGCGACGGCCTCGAAACGGGTCGTCACGCGGCATCGCTGATCGGCGGTAGTCCCGGCGTGTTGCACGGTAACCGCACGTATCTGCTGCAAGACGAAGACGGCCAGATCATCGAGACGCATTCGGTGTCGGCAGGCCTCGACTACCCGGGCGTCGGCCCCGAGCACGCGTGGCTAAAAGAGAGCAATCGCGCTCAATACGTAGGCATCACCGACGAAGAAGCGCTGAAGGCGTTCCACGATTGCTGCCGCATCGAGGGCATTATTCCTGCGCTGGAGTCGAGCCACGCGCTCGCTTACACTACGAAACTCGCGCCGACCTTGTCGAAAGACAAGATTCTGCTGGTCAACCTGTCGGGCCGCGGCGACAAGGACATGCACACGGTCGCTGAGCGATCGGGTATCCAGTTCTGAGCCGCGACGATGCGCGACGAGTTCGACGAGCCGCAGCCGGCGATTGAATCCACGAATCCGGACGCCGAAGTCCCGGCGGCCGCGGCATCTGCACCGCTGCTGGCGCAGGTGCCGGCCGGCATTCAGCTGTTAAACCGCGATTTTCTAACCGATGTAGCGAACATTCCCGATGAGTCGATCGACCTGATCGTCTGTGATCCGCCTTATGGGTTGGGGAAGGACTATGGCAACGACTCGGACATGCGCACGGGCGAGGAATTTCTCGTCTGGACGCGCGGCTGGCTCGAGCTCGCTGTACCGAAGCTCAAGCCAACAGGGTCGCTCTATATTTTCTGCACCTGGCAATACGCGCCGGAAATCTTCAGTTTCCTGAAGACGAAACTCACGATGGTCAACGAAATCATCTGGGACCGGCGCGTGCCGAGTATGGGCGGCACCACGCGCCGCTTCACGTCAGTGCATGACAACATCGGTTTTTTCGCGGTGTCGAAGGACTACTTCTTCGATCTCGATCCCGTCCGCATCCCGTACGATGCAGTCACGAAGAAGGCGCGTTCGCGAAAGTTGTTCGAAGGAAGCAAGTGGTTGGAGCTTGGCTATAATCCGAAGGATGTCTGGTCGGTATCGCGTCTGCATCGGCAGCATGCCGAGCGCGTTGCGCATCCAACCCAGAAACCTCTGGAAATCGTCGAGCGGATGGTACTGTCCAGCTGCCCGAAGGGCGGCCGCGTGCTCGACCCATTCATGGGCAGCGGCACCACCGCAGTCGCTTGCGTCCGTCATCAGCGCGAATTCGTCGGCTATGAGATCAACGAGAGCTATTGTGCGATAGCGCGCGAGCGCGTCAGCGCCGCCGCTACGCCTGCTGCGCCCCGTCGGACCCGAGCCAGGCCAAAAGTGCAGCCGTCGACCGAAGTGCAGTGAAAAGCGCGAGATGCGCCGCTAAGTTCGCTGAAAAGCGCGCGGCAATGGGCGCGCAATAGCCCTAATTCAAGAGTACTTCCATGTCCCGTATCAAGAACACGTTTGCCGCGCTGTCCGCCCAGGGTAAGAAAGGCCTGATCCCGTTCATGACCGCTGGCGACCCGGACCCGGCTCGCACGGTCGAGTTCATGCACGCCCTCGCCGCCGGCGGCGCCGATGTGATCGAACTAGGCGTGCCGTTTTCCGACCCAATGGCAGACGGTCCTGTCATTCAGCAGTCGTCTGAACGTGCGCTCGCGAAGGGCGTGTCGCTACGCCATGTGCTGGCCGACGTCAAACGCTTCCGCGAAGCCGACGACAAAACCCCGGTCGTGCTGATGGGCTATGCGAATCCGATCGAGCGAATGGGCGCCGAGGCCTTCGCGAAAGCCGCGAAGGAAGCCGGTGTCGATGGCGTGCTGGTGGTCGACTATCCGCCTGAAGAGTGCGCAAACTTCGCGGAACAGATGCAATCTGCCGGGATCGATCCGATCTTTTTGCTCGCGCCGACTTCAACCGACGAACGTATCGCCGAAGTCGGCCGCATCGCCAGCGGCTACGTCTACTATGTGTCGCTGAAAGGGGTCACCGGCGCCGCAAATCTGGACGTTTCCAGCATCGCGAGTAAAATCCCGGCCATCAAGTCGCGCGTCCCCCTGCCGGTGGGCGTCGGTTTCGGCATTCGCGACGCGCAAACGGCGCGTGCGGTGGGCGAGGTGGCCGATGCCGTCGTGATCGGCAGCCGTATCGTTCAATTGCTCGAACAGGCAGCGCCCGACGCCGCTGCCGAGACGCTCACGCGTTTCGTTGCCGAGGTGCGCGAGGCGCTCGATAGCGTCGCGACTGCCCGATAACAGTTATTTTTTGTCGCGGTAACGTGAGCGGCGGGCTCGTCCCGCCGTTCGCGCGACTGCTGACCCAGAAGGATTCCCTATGAGCTGGCTCGATAAGCTGCTGCCGCCGAAAATCAAACAAACCGACCCGAAAAACCGCAAGGGAATTCCGGAAGGCCTGTGGATCAAGTGCCCGTCGTGCGAAGCCGTGCTGTATCGCAACGACGTCGAGGCCAATCTGCATGTTTGCCCCAAGTGCGACCATCACATGCGCATAGGCGCACGTGAGCGGCTCGACAGCCTGCTCGATCCGGAAGGCCGCTACGAAATCGGCCAGGAAATCGTTCCGGTCGACGCGCTGAAGTTCAAAGATAGCCGCAAGTACCCTGAGCGCATTAAAGAGGCGATGGACGAAACCGACGAGACCGACGCAATGGTCGTGATGGGCGGCGCGATTCACACGCTGCCGGTCGTCGTGGCGAACTTCGAGTTCTCGTTTATGGGCGGCTCGATGGGTTCGGTGGTCGGCGAGCGTTTCGCGCGCGGCGCGCAGAACGCGCTCGAACAGAAAGTGCCGTTCATCTGCTTCACCGCTTCGGGCGGCGCGCGGATGCAGGAAAGCTTGCTGTCGTTGATGCAGATGGCAAAGACCACCGCGATGCTCACGAAGCTGGCGGAAGCCAGGCTGCCATTCATCTCGGTGCTGACCGACCCGACGATGGGCGGCGTGTCCGCGAGTTTCGCATTCCTCGGCGACGTCGTGATCGCCGAACCGAAGGCGCTGATCGGCTTTGCTGGCCCGCGCGTGATCGAACAGACCGTGCGCGAGAAACTGCCGGAAGGCTTCCAACGCGCCGAGTTTCTGCTGCAAAAGGGCGCGATCGACATGATCGTCGATCGTCGCAAGCTGCGCGAAGAGATCGCGCAATTACTGGCGCTGTTGAGCCATCAGCCGGCGGACGCGGTCGCGTAAAAGCCGGGCAGCACCGCATTTGCCGCTCTTTCGCCGCGCTGTCGAAGACGCGGCGCAGCCAGAGAAGCAATCAAAAAAATAGCGCGCCGCGTGAGCAATCAAGCGGCGCGCTGTCATTTCCAGGATAATTACCGTCGCCTGCGATGCGGCAGCGGCCGAAGCCGGAGCTGGCGCGGCTCAAGGCGCGGGTTTGTGCGCATAAACCGCGCAACGGCCTACGCCCATGACCGGCGACCCGCGACCCTCGACCGCAACCGCCTGACCAGCACCCTTCGCAGCACTGTAGAACCGAACTACCGCGACTCACTCAAGATTCACCCGATGACGACATTCCCCACTCTCGACGCGTGGCTCACGCACCTTGAATCCGCGCATCCGGTCGGCATCGACATGGGTTTGGGCCGAATCTCCCAGGTGCGTGATGCGATGCAGCTATCGTTTGCGTGCCCGATCATCACGGTCGGCGGCACGAACGGCAAAGGCTCGACCTGCGCGATTCTCGAAGCGATCCTGCTGCGCGCGGGCTATACGGTCGGCTGTCACACGTCGCCGCATCTGCTGTCGTTCAACGAGCGCGCGCGCATCAACGGGGCAATGGCAAGCGACGCAGAGCTGCTGCCGCACTTCGAAGCCGTCGAGGCCGCGCGCCAGAGCCTCGCCAAACCGGTCACGCTGACCTACTTCGAATTCACGACGCTCGCGATCATGAGCCTGTTCGCGTCGCGCGGCCTCGACGCGGTGATTCTCGAAGTTGGCCTCGGTGGCCGTCTCGACGCGGTCAATATCCTCGATACCGACTGCGCGATCATCACGAGCATCGATATTGACCACACCGACTATCTCGGCGACACGCGCGAAAAAATCGCGTTCGAAAAAGCCGGTATCTTCCGTCCCGGCAAGCCCGCGATTTGCGCGGACCCGGTGCCGCCGCAATCGTTGATCGATCACGCGGAAAAGATCGGGGCGCAATTGTGGTTGTTCGGCCGCGATTTCCGTTACGAAGGCCAGGCCGGCAGCGAGCGACAGCAGTGGAGCTATGTCGGCCCGACGCTGCGGCGCTCGGCGCTCGCGTATCCATCGCTGCGCGGCGCGAATCAGCTGATCAACACGTCGGCGGCGCTGGCCGGGCTCGAAGCTTTGCGCGACCGTCTGCCGGTGTCCGCGCAGGACATCCGGCTCGGCATTGCCAACGTGGATCTTCCGGGCCGTTTCCAGGTGCTGCCGGGCAAGCCGTCCATCGTGCTCGACGTCGGCCACAATCCGCATGCCGCCGCGGTGCTCGGGCAAAACCTCGGCAACATGGGCTTTTTCCCGTACACGTACGCGGTGTTCGGCGCGATGCGCGACAAGGACATTGCCGGCGTGCTAAGTCATCTGAAAGGCGAGATCGATCACTGGTGCGTGACCGATCTGCCGACCCCGCGCGCCGCGTCCGCGCAAGAGCTGGAAACCGTGTTGCGCGAGCTGGGCGTGGAAGACGGCGCCGACAGCAGCGTCATGCGTTATGCGACGCCGGCGCAGGCTTTCCAGGACGCGCTAAAACGTGCGTCAGAGAATGATAGAATCGTCGTTTTCGGCAGTTTCTATACGGTAGCGGGTGTGATGGCCTACCGGAAATCGCAGCAACACTGAGCGGGCACCAGGCTCGAACCAAGCGATTCATGGGAATTTTCTCGTTCGGCAAGAAAGACGACGCGCCCAGCCGGCGCGGCGCAAACACCAGTTCCAATCGGGCCACCCGGGCTGAACGCGTCGAGCGGCGCACCCGCCGCACCGAGCGCACCGTCGATGCAGATGCAATGCTGCTCGACCCCACGCTGCCGGAAAAGCAGCGCGCGCGCCGCCGGCTCGTCGGCGCAATCGCACTGGTTGTCGCGGCGGTGATCATCCTGCCGATGGTGTTGGACTCGCACCCCAAGCCCGTCACCGACGACATCTCGATCGACATTCCGAACCGGCCCGCGCCGAAGCTCTCCAGATCCACTGCCAACGAAGACGTGCAGGCCGGCGTCGCGCTGGACAATCCGTCGGCCGCCGACACGGGCGTGGCTGCGTCCGGCCTCGCGCCGGCAACGAGCGCGGCGACCACGGCGGCAGCCTCGGCCTCCGCCGCCAAATCGACGCAATCGACCGCAGCGAAACAAGGCGCGACTCCCTCCGCCGCAACTGGCGCTGTTACCGCCGCGACGCCGAAGCCCGCCGCGAAGCCGCAAACGCAATCGCTCGCAGCCAACACCGCGCCTGCTGTCCCCGCCAAACAGACGAAGGCACCCGCCACCACACCGTCGGCGTCGACCGACGACGAAGCGAACCCGGCCACCGCCAGCGCCGACGCGAACTCCGGCACGCCGGCCTCGCCGCCGGGCAACCGTTTCGCGGTGCAGCTCGGCGCCTTCTCGAACGAAGCGAACGCGCGCAATTGGGCCGCGAAGTTGAAAGCGGCAGGCGTGCCCACATATACGGAACATAGGAAGCAAGCCGACGGCTCGACGCTGACATTGCTGCGTGCAGGCCCGTTCGCCGACCGCGCCGCGGCCACCGCCGCTGTCGCGAAGGTCCGCGAGGCGGGCCTCGTGTCGGGCTCGAACGGCGGCAGAGCACAGTAAGCGAGCGATGTTCACTGCCTTCGACTACGCTGTAATGGCGGTGATCGGTTTGTCGGCGCTGCGAGGCGCCTGGCGCGGTTTGCTGTCGGAAGTGTTTGGTTTGATCGGCTGGGTCGCGGCGTTTTTCATCGCTTGCGAGTTCGTGGGCTACGTGGTCCCGTATATCCCGTCTACCTGGCCGGGCGGCGCGTTGACGCAGTGGCTGCTGGCTTTTTCGCTCGTGGTGATCGGCGTAGTGCTGGTCACGAGCGTGGTGAGCGCGCTGCTCAGCCGCCTCGTGCAGGTCACGGGACTGGGTGGTGCGGATCGCTCGCTCGGTTTGATGTTCGGCCTCGTGCGTGGGGTCGTTCTGGTGCTGATTCTGGTCGCCCTCGCAGGCTTGACCGAACTGCCCAAAGAGGAATTCTGGCGCAACGCGCTGCTTCGTCCGTATGCGGTTGCGGGCGTACGCGCAATGAAACCGCTGCTCCCCGAGGCGCTCGCCGCTTACGTCCATGTGGACGATTCGGGCGCCCCGAGCAATGCGCAACAGGACTCCGGCGCATACCGGCTGCCTTGACGTCGTAGCGCGTGCCGTCGCATGAAAGCGCGGGCGCGGTCGCAGGCACCGGTCGCCATCACGAATTTCGTACCTTTGAAGGACATGCCATGTGCGGCATCGTAGGCGTAGTTTCCCATTCCCCGGTCAACCAGCTGATCTATGACAGCCTGCTGCTTCTGCAGCATCGCGGTCAGGACGCCGCCGGCATCGCGACGGCGAACGGCAGCAATTTCCACATGCACAAGGCCAACGGCATGGTGCGCGACGTGTTCCGCACGCGCAACATGCGCAGCCTGCCGGGCACGACGGGCATCGGCCAGGTCCGTTACCCGACCGCCGGTTCGGCGTCGAGCGAAGAAGAAGCGCAGCCGTTCTACGTGAACGCGCCGTTCGGCATCATCCTCGCGCATAACGGCAACCTCACCAACTGGCAGCAGCTGAAAGATGAGATGTTCCGCATCGATCGCCGCCACGTGAACACCAATTCCGATACCGAAGTGCTGCTCAACGTGCTCGCGCACGAGCTGCAACTGTCGAGCTCGGGTCTGCAGCTCGATCCGGCCGCGCTGTTCAAGGCGGTGTCGGGCGTGCATCGCCGGGTGCGCGGCTCGTATGCGATCGTCGCGTTGATCGCTGGCTACGGCCTGCTTGGTCTCCGCGACCC
This sequence comes from Paraburkholderia sp. UCT31, assembly GCF_014397655.1. Taxonomy (NCBI): domain Bacteria; kingdom Pseudomonadati; phylum Pseudomonadota; class Betaproteobacteria; order Burkholderiales; family Burkholderiaceae; genus Paraburkholderia; species Paraburkholderia sp. UCT31. Next base: position 106,303 of record NZ_VZQP01000021.1, on the reverse strand, counting down.
GTTCGGCATCCGTCCGCTGTGCCTCGGCAAACGGGAAACGGCTGACGGCGTCGAGTGGATGCTGGCGTCGGAATCGGTGGCGATCGAAGGTGTCGGTTTCGAATTCGTGCGCGACGTGCAGCCGGGCGAGGCGATTTTCATCGACGCCGAAGGCCAGCTGCATTCGCAGCAATGCGCGACGACCACGAGCCTGAACCCCTGCATCTTCGAACTCGTGTATCTGGCGCGTCCGGATTCGGTGCTCGACGGCGTGCCGGTCTACAACGTGCGTCTGCGCATGGGCGACTACCTCGCCGAGAAGATCAGGCGCGAGCTGCCCGACGTCGCAATCGACGTGGTGATGCCGATTCCCGATTCGTCGCGCCCGGCCGCGATGCAGGTCGCGAAGAAGCTCGGCGTCGAGTATCGCGAGGGCTTCTTCAAGAACCGCTATGTAGGCCGTACCTTCATCATGCCGGGGCAGGCGGTGCGCAAGAAGTCGGTGCGCCAGAAGCTGAACGCGATGAACATCGAGTTCAAGGGCAAGAACGTGCTGATCGTCGACGACTCGATCGTGCGCGGCACGACGTCGCATGAAATCGTGCAGATGGCGCGCGATGCGGGCGCGAACAAGGTGATTTTCGCGTCGGCGGCGCCGCCGGTGAAATTCCCGAACGTCTACGGCATCGATATGCCGACGCGCGGCGAACTGGTCGCGCACGGCCGCTCGGACGAGGAAGTTGCGCGCATGATCGGCGCAGACCACCTCGTGTATCAGGACGTCGATGCGCTGAAGCAGGCGGTGCGCGATATCAATCCGGCGCTGAAGGAGTTCGAGGCTTCGTGCTTCGACGGCAACTACGTGACCGGCGACATCACGACCGAATACCTCGACCGCATCGAAAGCGCGCGTCTCGCGCCGTCGTCGCAATCGGATCGCGATGCCGCGAGCGAAGCGATCGACGGTGGCGGCCCGGCGCGTTCGCAGCTGCATCTGCAACTGTCGGTGGGTTGAGCGTACACACCGCGCCCCGAGCGCATTAACATGTTGGCTTGCGTCGATTTGATCTCAGCTTGCGGACGCGCGGCAACCCGAAACAGCTAAAGCGAAGGGCGGAACGCGACAGTCGTCCGCCCTGGCTCCAGCCTCCCCGCACATGAAGCCCGCTTATGCCGACGCAAAAGCGGGCTTTTTTGTTGCTGCCTTATTTAGCCGCGGAAGCAGCCACGGAAACCTGGAGACCAGAACCAAACTCGAAGGCGGCGAGGCTTGCATCGCGACGGCTTCAGGCATGGCCGCGATCATGTCGGTCGTGATGTCGACGTTGCAGGCGGGCGATCACCTCGTCAGCTCGCGGGCGATGTTCGGCTCGACGCTCGGCATGTTCTCGCAGATCTTCGGCAAGTTCGGCATTACGCGAATGCGCTGTTCGTCGTCGATAACTGCTTCTGCAGCCCGGCGTTACAGCAGCCGCTGAAGCTCGGCGCGGACGTCGTCATGCATTCTGCGACCAGCTTCCTCGACGGCCAGGGCCGTGTGCTCGGCGGCGCGCTGGTCGGTTCGAAGAAATTCATCATGGAAAAGGTGTTTCCGTTCGTACGCAGCGCCGGGCCGACGCTGTCCGCGTTCAACGCGTGGGTACTGTTGAAAGGCATGGAAACGTTGTCGCTGCGCGTCGAGAAGCAGTCGGCGAATGCGCTCGAAATCGCGCGCTGGCTCGACTCGCATCCGGCCGTCAATCGCGTGTTCTATCCGGGGCTCGAATTTGCGGTGGGGCTTGAAAACGCGGGCGATATCCGTGCGAATCTGCAATGTGGGCTCGAAAGCTGACAGGCAGGGCAAAACCTCTGCGCGGCATACAGGCTTCAAATGGCCTCAAGGGTCTCAAAGCCCTCCGCGCCACCTCCGCCGCGCTCAGTGCCGCAACGCGCGCCACTGCCCGGGCGCCAGCCCGAAACGCCGCGTGAACGCGTGCGTGTAAGCGCTCTGATCGCCGAAGCCGATCTCGAGCGCGATATCGGTCAACGAAAGACGCGCGTCCGCAAGCAGCGTGATCGACGTGTCGAGCCGCAGCCGTTGCAAATAGCGATGCGGCGTCTCGCCGAACGCATCGATAAACAGTTGATGAAAACGCCGCATGCCGAAACCGCAGTGCGCGGCGAGGTCCGCGATCTTCAGCGGCTCGGACAGATGCGCGCGCAGCCAGCGGTCGATGCGCGCGAAATCGAGACGAACGCCTTCGCTGTGCACACCGGCAAGTGCCCCGGAATCGGCGACAAGCGCGGCGCCCAGGCGTGCCGCAGCATCCCAATGAAAGCGACGGTGACCGAAGGCATTATCTTGCGCTTCGCCCACGCCGCCCGCAGCATGCGCGGCAATCGCGTGCACGAGCTGTGCGAGCGATGGATCAACGGCCACGGCGCGCGCGCGCTCGAACAACCGCTCGGGCACCGCCAGCGACGCCGCAGGCAAATCGAGCACGAGCTGCCGGTTCGTGCCGACACCCGCATAATCGTGCCGCGCGCCGGCCGGGATCAGCCATGCGGAGCCGGCGTCGATCTGCTCGGCGACGCCGTCAACCGCCATCACCATTGCGCCGTCGAGCCCCAGCACGACCTGGTGGAAGTCGTGCACGTCCGACGCTTCGACCGCGCCATAGCAGCGCAGCGAAACGTTGGGGGCGGTGACGGCGGCGTGGCTCACGACAATACTCAGACGTGACTCAGACTTCGAGCAGTTCGACTTCGAACACGAGCGTCGCGTTCGGCGGAATCACCCCGCCCGCGCCGCGCACGCCGTAGCCGAGTTGCGGCGGAATGGTCAGCTTGCGCTTGCCGCCGACCTTCATGCCTTGCACGCCTTCGTCCCAGCCCTTGATGACCATGCCGCCGTCCAGCACGAACGCGAACGGGTCATTGCGGTCCTTGCTCGAATCGAACTTCTGGCCGTCGGTCAGCCAGCCCGTGTAATGCACGGTCACGGTCTTGCCGGCCACGGCTTCGGCGCCGGTGCCTTCCACGAGATCTTCGTACTTCAGGCCGGATTCGGTCGTCACAGTCGACATGCGTTGCTCCTCAGATCAAAACGTAAAACCGACATTGTAGGCGCGTTGACGTCGATCGCGGAGTCGGGTCCGGTTCCGCGCATGGCATGCGGATTGCATTTCGCGTTGCGATTCGGCCTCGACTGGTCGGTCCGAACGGGATGCCTATAATGGGGCTTCCCCCCATCATCCAGCATTGCCTGAGAGGACTCGATCGTGACTACGTCACCCAACGGGACTGCTGGCGCCCAGCCGGCGTCGGCCGGCTCCGTCATCACCGAACGCAGCGCGCTGCTGCGCGCGGAAACCGCGTTGTTCATGCGCGATCACGTGCTGTCGCTGGTGTCGCACGACCTGCGCGGTCCGTTGAATGCGATTCATAGCTGGGCGTACGTGCTCGAGCGCAAGCTCGACGCGAACGATCCCAATTCGCAGCGTGCGATCACCGGCATTCGTAGCGGCGTCGATCAGCAGGTGAAGCTGCTCGAGACGATCGTCGATGCGACGCGCGCCGAAACGAAATCGCTCGCGCTCACGTATGAACCCTTTCCGCTGCATCCGCTGCTCGACGAAACCGTCGAGGAAGTCCGCGCCGGCCTCGCCCGCGCGCGCGGCGTCGAAGTGCGGCTCGACTCGAAGATCGCCACCGAGCAACTGAACGGCGACCGCGCCCGGCTCGCCGCCGCGGTGTGGCTGATGCTGACGTTCGCCGTCGAAGCGAGCGCGCGGGGCACCGAGGTCGCACTGGCCGCGCGCGCGGACAACGGCACATGGCATGCGAGCGTCACGTACGAGCCGAACGAGGCCGCGTTGAACGACGCCGCGCTGCCGCATGTGCTCGAAGCGTTCGCGCGCAAGCAGGCGGGCGAACCGCGCGAGGCGAAGCGCATCGCGTGGGTGTTCGCGTTGTGCAAACGCGTCGCGGAGGCGCACGGCGGAAGCTTCGAGCAAAGCGATACGACGGAAGCGGACGGCGTCACCGCGACCCCCGCCGCGCTCGTGCTGCGCGTGCCGTTCAGCGCGGCGGCGCCGAAATGAGCGTCGCGCGCGAATGCGTTGGCGCACAATCAGGATTTCATCGATCTTTCAGCCCCTATACTGACGACTTTTGTTGCCGGAGCCCGTCGCTTTGATCCAGGTTGTCGCTCTTATCGGTGCAATGTTTCTGGTTGCACTCAACGGCTTTTTCGTCGCCGCCGAATTCGGTCTGGTCAAACTGCGGCAGACCCGCGTGCAAAGCCTTGCCACCCAGCATGGCATGCGCGGGCGTCTGCTCGCGAAGGTGCACGGACAGCTCGACGCGTATCTGTCGGCGTGTCAGCTCGGCATCACGCTCGCGTCGCTCGGCCTCGGCTGGATCGGCGAACCGGCGTTCGCGCAACTGCTGATGCCGCTTTTCACCGTGATCGGCGTCGAGTCCGAGAAGCTGATGCATGGCATTTCACTGTTCTTCGCGTTTTCGTGTATTTCGTTCCTGCATATCGTGGTCGGCGAACTCGCGCCGAAGTCGCTCGCGATTCGCGAGGCGGAGAAAATTTCGCTGTGGACCGCGACGCCGCTGTACGGTTTCTACTGGGCCATGTACCCGGCCATCTGGCTGCTTAACACGAGCGCGAACGCGGTGCTGAAGGCCGCGGGGCTCGATACCGACCAGGGTCACGACTCGCGTTACTCGACCGAGGAACTCAAGCTGATCCTGCGCGGCCGCCGCGCGAACGTCGCGAGCGAACTCGGTGCGTCGACCGGCGCGTACAGCCAGGACGAATGGAACACGATCGCGCACTCGCTCGACTTCTCGCGAATGACCGTATCGGACCTGATGCGGCCGTCGCATGAAATGGTGTGCCTGCGGCGCGATCTGCCGCTGCGCGACAACATGCAGGTGGTCGCGCGGCACCGCTTCAGCCGCTATCCGCTGTTCGAGGATGCATCAGGCGAACGCGTGGCCGGCATGATCCATCTGAAGGACCTGCTGCTCGCGCGCCAGGCGGGCAGCACGCTCGACGACCTGTCGCGCTACGTCCGCCCCGTGCAGTACGTGAAGCCGGACATGCCTGCGCTCGAACTGTTCCGGCGCTTTCGCAAGGGCGCGCCGCACTTCGCGCTGGTCGGCCACAAGAACGCGAAACCGATCGGCTTCCTGACGCTCGACAACCTGCTCGGCGCGCTGGTCGGGCAGATCCACGATGAATTCCGCCAGGGCGACGCCGACTGGACCCGCATGGACGACGGCACGCTGATGGGCAAGGGCAGCTTGCCGGTGGTGTCGCTCGAACGTGCACTGGGTATCGACATCGAGGAAGGCAAGGCCGAATCGGTGGGCGGGCTCGTGATCCAGGCGCTCAACGATCTGCCGAGCGAAGGGCAGCGCGTCGAGTTCGAAGACTTCGACGTCGTGGTCAAGAAGATGAAGGGACCGCGCATCGTGCTCGTGCGCGTGTATCCGAAGCTGTTCGACGACGAGGGCGGTTGAGGGCCGAGCCAACCCGACGCCTCAACCCTTTTTAGCCGCCTCAGCTTCGAGGCACCCCATCCTCCACCAACACCGCGACCGGCATCGCGGCGAGCGCGTCGCGCAGATACAGCAGCCCGTGATCGTCGACTTTCGGCGCGGCGGGGCTCAGCCAATCGAACAGCGCACGCGCCGACAGATCGGGCGGCATTGCGATGGCCGTATCCGCCCATTGCGCCGGCTCGACGAGCGGCAGACCAGCATCATCGCCAAGCAGTCGCGCGGCCAACCGGCTGGCAATCACCACGGCCCACGCATTGCCATGCCGCCGCGCGAACGCGATCACACTCGACGCATGCGCGCCGCGCACCGTGAGCGGCAGATACGCGCCCTGACTCAGTAGCTCCGGCAGATGCGCGCGCAACGCCAGCACGCGCTGGATCACCGCGAGCTTTACGCGCCCGTCGCGCCAGTCCGCCAGAAATTCCGACGGCGGCGTTTGCGTCTGCGGCAGCCACGCCTCGCGTTTCGCGAAATCGACGGGCCGCCGATTGTCCGGATCGACGAGGCTGAAGTCCCACAGCTCGGTGCCTTGATAAAGATCTGGGATCCCGGGCGACGCGACACGCAGCACCGTCTGCTGCAGGCTGTTGAGCGCGCCCGCGCGACCAATGCGCTCGACGAACGCCGACAGCTCCTTCAGAAAGGCGTCGCGCCGCTGCGGCGCAAGGACGCCGAACAGGAATTCGCGGCAGCCGGCTTCGTAGGCTTCGTCGGGCGCAAGCCAGCTGGTCTGCAGCTTCGCCTCGCGCAGCGCCTTCAACTGCCATTGCGCGACGCGCTCGGCCAGCTCCCTGATGCCGGCTTCGTCGTCGGCGCGCAGCGGCGGCGGCCAGCAGCCCACCAGCGTTTGATACAGCATCGCCTCGGCGGCGGGGCCGGGAGCCCATGCGTCGCTCTTGTCCTGGCTCACGCTGTTGATCGGCGTGCCGTCGAGCGCTCGACGCTGCGGCGCGTTCAACGTCGACCATGCACGCAACGTCGCGCCCCATTCGTCGGCGATCTCGCTGAGCACCGCGAGCCGCGCGCGCACATCTTCACCGCGCTTGTGATCGTGCGTGGCGGTCGCAAGCATCGCATGAGGAAAACGTTGCGCGCGCTCGAGATTGCCCGCATGAAACTGCTCCACCGACAGCGCGAACTCGCCCGGGTCCGAACCGACTTCGTTGCGCGACAGCAGACGGCCGTAGCGATAGCACGCGGTGTCCTCGATCGCCTTGGCGGCGAGCGGCGCGCTCAGCTGCGAAAACAGCGTTTGCGCGCTGCGCCGGGACGAGCCCGCATGCGGCGACGCTCCGCCGCCTTGCGCCTGCTGCTGCGACTGCGCGCCGGGCCGCGCGGGCGGGGCCTCTTCGGCGCTGCCGCCGAGCCACGCATTCACGCGCTCGAGCGCCGCATGGTCCGAGCGCGGCAGCGAAGCGCGCGCGCCCGCGAGCGCCTCCTCGAAATAGACGTTGTCGGCGGCGCTGCGCAGTCCGCCCAGCGGATACATGCGGTACACGGGGAAATGCACGACCAGTTCGGTCAGCACGCGGCGCAGCGCCGGGTACGTGAAGTCGCGCGTGCTCAGCGAATCGCGTGCGATCCGATGCAGCGCGCGCGCCGCGCGGTCCAGTTCCGCGGAGAAGTTTTCCGCGAGAATCTTGCGCCGCGCCGCGTGCGCTTCATCGGCGAAGCGCGCGCTGCGGCCGGTGAGCTCGGCCCACGTACCGGCGAGCGGGTCCGCGCCGGCCGGATCGTGCAGCAGCGCGCCGACGTCGTTCATGAAGTCGTAGCCCGTTGTGCCGTCGACGGGCCAGTCGTCGCGCAACGGCTCGCCACGGCCGAGAATCTTCTCCACCACCACATACGGCGCAGTGTCGCGCAACTCGCTGAGCCGTTGGCGCAAACGCTGGCAGTATTCGCGCGGCTCGGCGAGCCCGTCGATGTGATCGATCCGCAAGCCGTCGACGAGCCCTTCGCGATAGAGGCGAAAGATCAGCGCGTGCACCGCCTCGAACACCTCGGGCCGCTCGACGCGCACGCCGGCGAGCGTCGAGATGTCGAAGAAGCGCCGCCAGTTCACTTCGTCGGAGGCGGTGCGCCACCACGCGAGCCGGAAATGCTGCCGCTCGATCAGCCGATGCAGCCGGTCGCGCGTGACCGGATCCTCAGGCGCGTAAGTCTCCAGCACGAACTCGATCGCCGACTCGCCTTCGCGCGCGACGAACTCGCGCAGCGCGTCACGCGCCTCGGCGGCGCGCGCCTGATCGGCGGGCTGCGTGGTGAGCCCCTGAAAGCGATTCGCGAGCGCGCTCAGATCGGCGCGGTCGGCGCCTTGCAGGATGGCCGCGTAATCGACCGGGCAGATCGGGAACACGTGCGGACCGTAGCCGATATGAAAGCGTCCGCTGTCGGCCGCGAAATGCAGCCCGATGCGGCCCGCCGCCAGTTCTTCGCCGTACGACGCGCCGAGCGTCGGCAGCAGCACCTTGCCGCGCAGTGCGGGATCGGGCGAATGCCAGTCGACGTCGAAATGACGCGCATACGCGCTGTGGCGGCCCCACTCGAGGATGTCGAGCCACCACGCGTTGCTCGACCCGCCGACGCCCATATGATTCGGCACCATGTCGACGATGAGCCCCATGTCGTGCGCGCGCAGCGTGTCGACGAGATGCTTCAGGCCCGCCTCGCCGCCGTATTCGGCACTGACCTCGGTGTAGTCGACGGTGTCGTAGCCGTGCATCGAGCCGGGCTCGGCCGTCGTGATCGGCGACGCGTACAGGTGGCTGATGCCGAGCGCAGCGAAGTAGTCGATGTGCCGCGCGGCGTCGTCGAACGTGAAGCCTCGATGGAACTGGAGGCGCAGTGTGGAGCGTGGAACGGTCATGGCGTGTCAGGCTCCGCGGAAGTGTTGGATGAACGCGCGGCGGCGCGGCGCGCGCCGTCGACGGCCAGCAGGCGGTCGGTGAACACGGGGTCGTCGAACATCGCGTCGACGGGCAGCGTCATGCGGCGGCGCCAGTTCGGATGTTCGTCGATCGAGCCCGGCAGGTTCGGCTGCTCGTCGAGCGCGAGCAGGTCTTCGAGCGGAAACGTGACGAGTGGCCCGGGTGTCGCGGCGACGAATGCGAGCGCTTCGTCGACCGGTGCGTTGTCGGCGTCCGGCGGCGCGACATCGGGCGCGGCCACGCCCGCTTGCTGGAACGCGCGCCACAAGTCGGCGCGCTGTTGCGCGCGCTCTTCGAGCGCCGCTTCCTCGGGATCGCGCCCGTCGGCGCGCGCCATCGTCTGGCCGATGCGGTTGCGCCACATGATGTCGCTGCCGCGCCACCAGCCGGCGACGGTCGGCAGATCGTGCGTGGTCGTCGTGCCGACCGCGTAGCGGTCCCAATCGGCCGGCGCCTTGAAGCCGTTGCCGTCGGGGGCGCCTTCGAACCACAGCACGCGAATTCCCTCGATGCCGTGCTCGTCGAGCCGCTCCCGAAACCCGGACGGCACGGTGCCGAGGTCCTCGCCGATCACGATCGCGCGATGCCGCCACGATTCGAGCGCGATCAGCCGCAGCAGGTCTTCGAGCGGATAGCGCAGATACGCGCCATTGCGCGCGCTTTCGCCTTCGGGCACGAGCCACAGACGCCGCAAGCCGAGGATGTGATCGATGCGGATGCCGCCGGCATGCGCGAACGCCGCGCGCAGCATGTCGATGAACGCGGCGAAGCCTTTTGTGCGCATCGCGCGCGGCGAAAAGGTCGTGAGTCCCCACGACTGGCCGGCCTGGTTGAAGAGATCGGGCGGCGCGCCGACCGACACGCCCTGCAGCATGTCGTCGGGATAGGACCATGCATGACTGCCGGCGCTGTCGCAACCCACCGCGAGATCGGCGATCAGGCCGACCGCCATGCCGGCTTCGCGCGCGGTGTGCTGAGCGTGCAACAGGCCGCGCGATGCCAGCCACTGCAGGAACAGATGAAAGTCGACCTCGTCGCGATGCGCGGCGGCGAACGCCTCGACTTCGGGGCTGCGTGGGTCGCGCAACGCATCGGGCCAATTGCGCCAATGGCCGTCGCCGCCTTGCGCGAGCTGCGCGGCCTGCAGCGCTTCGAAGCGCGCATGATCTTCGAGCGCGCGCCCCGCGCGTTCGCAGAAGCCGTGAAATTCGAGCGCGCGCGGCGAGTGCTGCGGGCGCTCGTTGGCGCTGAACTGCTCGTACAGCGCGCGCAAAACCGTGAGCTTCAGCGGGGTTGCGTGCGGCCAATCGATCAGCGGCAGCTCTTCATATTTGGACCACGCGTTGCCGGCCTGCGCCGATGCGGACGCGGACGCATCCGCGCCGAACACCGCGGCCGGATCGATATGCGTGACGTTGAGCCATAAACGCGACGACGGCGCGTACGGGCTGAAGCGCTCGGGCTGCGCGCTGAACATCGCGTGGGTCGGACTGACGGCGAGCGCGTGCGCGCCGCGCTGCGCGCCGTGCCGCGCAAGCTGCGCGAGCGCCGTGTAATCGCCGATACCGCCGTCGCCGGTGCGGCGCAAGCCATACAGTTGCGCGGCGATGCCCCACAGTGGCGGCGCGGGCGGCGCGGCTTCGCGTTCGCCTTCTCCGCCGCCGCCGTGCAGCGTGCGCCACGCGTCGGCGACGGTATAGCAGCGCGGCGGCGCGACCGCGAGCGTCATGCGCTGGTCGTTGATCACGAGCGTGTGATAGCCGGTTTCGTCGATCGGCGCGAGCAGCGCTTCCTCGCCTTTCGGCGCGGTGAAGCGGCCGTCGATGATCGAGCCGCTCTCCAGCTCGATCCGGTAATGGCTGCCCGACCTGACCGCGGCCGCGGGCAGCGCGATGCCGCGCCCGGTCACCGCGGTCATCAGCGGCGGCAGCCGGCGGCCCGATAGTTCGGCCTCCAGAGCAGCGGCGCTGTGGCGGATATCCGTGGCGTTGCCGCACGGCAGACCCATGCGTTCGAGCAGCGTGCCAAGTGTCTTTTCGGGCACGTGTTGCGTATTGTGGTGCGCGTCCTGCCACTCCACCTCGAAGCCTGCGCGGGTAGCGAGCGCGGCGAGCCTGTCGTTGGGGCGTCGGGTCGTCACGCGCGCTGCTCCTCGTGCGATGCGATGCGCGCATCGTGGCGGCTCGCGAATTCGTTGATGTCGCCGGTCAGCCACGCAATGCACGCATGCGCGGGCAACACCCGCGCGTCGGCCTGTTCGCGCGCGCGCGGCGGTGTTTCGAAAATGATCTTGCCGTCGGGGATGGCGTCGAACGCGGCGTTCTGCTGCGACAGATTCAGCGCGATCGACAGCGTTTCGCCGTCGCCGAGTTTCCAGCGCGCGATCAGCGCGTTCGCGTCGCCGCCACCGGCATCGCGCAGCACGGTCGCGCCGCACGCCTTCGTATGTTTCAGGCGCGGCGTGATCAGCTTCGCGCGCACCGCGAGCGCGGACTTGTAGTAATGCATCCAGTCGAGCCGATCCGGCGTCGGCTTTACATCGGGCGCGGGTGGCGACGAGGCGGCGAAAGTCTGGGCATCGTTCGGATCGGGAATCTGCGCGCGGCGTTTCTCATCGCTGAACGCGGCGAAGCGCGCGAATTCACGGCGCCGCCCTTCGCGCACGGCGTCGGCGAGATCGCCGGTGTAATCGGTGAAAAACAGGAACGGTTGCGTCGATCCATGCTCCTCGTCCATGAACAGCAGCGGAATTTGCGGCGACAGCAACAGCAACGCGGTCGCGGCGCGCAGCGCGTCATCCGAGGTCAGCTTGCGCAGACGTTCGCCGAATGCACGGTTGCCGATCTGATCGTGGTTCTGCAAAAACATCACGAACGACGTCGGCGGCAGATGCGCGCTCGCTTCGCCACGCGGCGCACCATCGTGCAGCGGCGACGGCTCGCCCTGATACGCGAAGCCTTCGGCCAGCACTCGCGCGAGCCGGCGAATCGGTTCGTTGGCATACGCGTGGTAATAGCCTTCGGTTTCGCCGGTCAGCAGCACGTGCAGCGTGTTGTGCGCGTCGTCGTTCCATTGCGCGTCGAAATGCGCGTCGAGCAGGCTCGCGCTGTTGTGCTCGTTTTCGACCACCAGATGCACGTGACGGCCCTGCTGCACGCGCGCGCGGATATGGTCCGACAGCTCGCGCAGCCACCCGGGATTGTCGATCGCATGCACCGCATCGAAGCGCAGTCCGTCGAAGCGGTACTCGTTGATCCAGTAGACGGCGTTGTCGGTGAAGAAGTCGCTGACTTCGCTGCGCTCGAAGTCGATCGCGGGGCCCCACGGCGTGTTCACGCCTGCGCGGAAAAACGGCTCCGCGTAAGTATGCAGATAGTTGCCGTCCGGTCCGAAGTGGTTGTAGACGACGTCGAGAAACACCATCAGGCCCACACCGTGCGCGGCGTCGATCAGCGCCTTCAGTTCTTCGGGGCGGCCGTATGCGGAGTCGGGCGCGTACGGCAACACGCCGTCGTAACCCCAGTTGCGACGACCGGAAAAGTCGTTCAACGGCATCAGTTCGATGGCGGTGACGCCGAGCGCGGCGAGCTCGGGCAGGCGCTTTTGCACGCCCGCATACCCGCCCATCGCACCGACGTGCAATTCGTACAGCACCGTTTCTTCCCAGGGCCGCCCGTGCCATTCGGTGTGTTCCCAATGGTAGGCGCGCGGATCGATGACCTCGCTCGGGCCGTGCACGTCCCGCGGCTGGAACCGCGAGGCCGGATCGGGCACCGCCTGCCCGTCGTCGAGCTGGAACCGATACAGCGTGCCCGCGCCGCTCTCGACGGTGGTCTCGAACCAGCCGTTGCCGGTCGGAGCCATGTCGTGCGCGCCTTGCGCGGGGCCGTTTTCGACGACCACCTGCACGCTGTTGCACGACGGTGCCCAAAAACGGAACCGCGTGCGCGGTCGCTGGCCGCTCGCGCCGATCAACTGCGCGCTGAACGGCAGGCAGTGCGCGTGATGATGCGTGTGAGGATCAATCGGACTTTCAGACATGTCTTCACCATTCGAATCTGCTAACGAGCCTGGACGGCAATGCGACGCAACGCAAGCAGGCATTGCGACGCAACATTCTTGCCACCCGGGCTGCGGTGCGATTTGTCCACGCTCGAACCAGGTCGCCGCAGTGCATCGTTCATTGCGAACCATCGTCGTTTGCGGTCTGCGCGCCCGGATCGGGCGGCAGCGCGGTCAACAGCCGCGGCCCGTGCTGCGCGCCAGCCACCCAACCGGCTTGCCAATCCGCTTCACCGGTCGGTTGCGCGGCGAGTATCACGAGGCCGTGCGCGGCGACCTCGAGTTCGGCCGTCGCGAGCCGCTGCGGCGCGCGTTCCGGATCGGCCGTGTCTAACAGCACATGCCATTCCAGGTGCGGCGCGGGAGGCGCGAACTGCAGCGGTTCCTCGTGAGCGTTGAGCATCAATAACAATACTTCGGTTTCGCCATTCAGGCCCGGACCCGCGCGACGCAACGTGAACGCGCGTCCCTCGGGGTCCTGCCACGCTTCGATCGTCAGCGGATCGCCGTGTTCGTCGAACCAGCCGACGTCGAACAGGCCGGGCAGCACTTCGCGGTCGCCGAACAGAAAGCGCGTTTCACGTAGCAGCGGATGGCGCTTGCGCAACCCGATCACGCGCGCGACGAACTCGGTCATGCGCTGACCTTCCGGCGAATCCGCGAGGTCCCAGTCGATCCAGGATAGGTCGTTATCCTGACAGTACGCATTGTTGTTGCCGCGCTGCGTGCGCAGCGCTTCGTCACCGGCCAGCAGCATCGGCGTGCCGAGCGCGAGCATCAGTGTCGCGATCAGCGAGCGCGACACGCGACGGCGGGTCGCGAGGATCGCGGGGTCGTCGGTCGCGCCTTCGAGACCCCAATTGCGGCTGCAATTCTCGTTGTGGCCGTCGTTGTTGTCTTCCAGGTTGGCTTCGTTGTGCTTCTGCTCGTACGCGGTGACATCGGCCAAGGTGAAGCCGTCATGCGACGTGACGAAGTTGATCGACGCCCACGGCTTGCGATGCCGCCGGTTGAACAGATCGGCCGACCCAGTCAGGCGCGCGGCGAGGTCGGGCCGCAGGCCGGCATCGCCACGCCAGAAACGTCGCACCGTGTCACGGAAACGGTCGTTCCATTCGCTGAATCCCGGCGGATGATTGCCGAGCTGATAGCCGCCAGGGCCGAGATCCCATGGCTCGGAAATCAGCTTGCGTTGCGATAGCACCGGGTCCTGGCGCAACGCGTCGAACAGGCCCGAGCCCGGATCGAAGCCGTGGCTTTCGCGCCCGAGCGTCACGCCGAGATCGAAACGGAAGCCGTCGATATTGAACGCGGTCGACCAGTAGCGCAGTGAATCCATCACCATCTGCAGCACGCGCGGATGCGGCAGATTGACCGTGTTGCCGCAGCCCGTGTCGTTGATATGGTGACGCTTGTCGCCGGGAATCAGCCGGTAATAGCTGGCATTGTCGAGGCCGCGCCATGAAATGGTCGGGCCCATCTCATTGCTTTCGCAAGTGTGGTTGTAGACCACGTCGAGAATCACCTCGATGCCGGCCGCGTGCAGCTGGCGCACGGCGATGCGCATTTCGTCGAGCCGGTGCGTGCTCAGATAGGTCGGCTCCGGCGCGAAGAACGCTGCCGTGTTGTAGCCCCAGTAATTGCGCAGGCCGCGCTCCACGAGGAAGCGGTCGTTCAGAAACGCGTGCACGGGCAGCAGCTCGACCGCGGTCACGCCGAGCTTCAGCAAATGCTCGACGAACTCCGGCGACGCGAGCGCCGCGAACGTGCCGCGTTCATGCTGGCGCAGATCAGAGCGCAGCATCGACGCGCCGCGCAGGTGCGTTTCGTAGATCACGGTCTCGCCCCACGGCACGTCGGGCCGCCGGTCGTGCGACGAGTCGAACGCCTCGTCGATCACGACGCACTTGGGCATCGCGGGCGCGGAATCGCGCCGGTCGATCGAAAGGTCCGCGCGATTCGAATGCACGCGATAGCCGAACAGCGCGTCGGACCAGCGAAACTGCCCGACGAGCTTGCGCGCATACGGGTCGAGCAGCAGCTTGTGCGGATTGAAACGATGCCCGAAATGCGGCTGGTACGGCCCATGCGCGCGAAAGCCGTACGCGGTGCCCGGATGCGCGTTCGGCAGATAGCCGTGCCAGATCTCGTCGGTGCATTCGGGCATGGTGAAGCGGCGAATCTCCTTGCGGCCGGTTGAGTCGAACAGGCATAGCTCGATTTTCTGCGCATTGGCCGAGAACACCGCGAAGTTGACGCCCAGCCCATCCCAGTTCGCGCCGAGCGGATACGGCGAGCCGGGCAGCAGCCGGTCGGGCAACGCATGCGACATGATTTCCCTTTCCTGTTCTGATTGTCGAGCTAGAGCTCGGGTCTGCCTGGGTCTTCATGCAACGGGCGCGCGGCGGCTGCCTGTGCGCCGCGCGCCCGGGTTACGGCACGTTTCCTCAGTCCGCGCGCAATACGATCGTCGCGAGCGGGGGCAAGCTCAGCGCGGCGGAATGTGGCCTGCCGTGGCTCGATACATGGTCGGAATGAATCAGCCCGCCGTTGCCCATGTTCGAGCCGCCGTACACGCCTGCATCGGTATTGAGCACTTCCACCCAGCGTCCGCCGCGCGGCATGCCGAGCCGATAGCCGAGCCGCGGCACCGGCGTCATGTTGCACACCACGACGAACTCCTGGCCCGCGCCGTCGGTGCGCCGATAGGCGAACACGCTGTTGCCGCTGTCGTCGCCGATCAACCATTCGAAGCCGCCCGGTTCGCTGTCGAGCAGATGCAGCGCGGGCTCGTTGCGATACAGATGGTTCAGGTCGCGCACCAGTAATTGCACGCCGTGGTGGTTCGAATCGTCGAGAAGATGCCAATGCGGCGAGCCGTCATGGTCGAACTCCGCCATCTGGCCGAATTCGCCGCCCATGAACAGCAGCTTCTTGCCTGGGTGCGTCCACATGAAACCGAAGTACGCGCGCAGATTAGCGAAACGCTGCCAGCGGTCGCCGGGCATCTTGCCGAGCAGCGAGCCCTTGCCGTGCACCACCTCGTCGTGCGAAAGCGGCAGCACGAAGTGCTCGGAATATGCGTACACCATGCCGAACGTCATGTTGTGGTGGTGATACTGGCGATACATCGGGTCTTCGTGCATGTACTGCAGGGTGTCGTGCATCCAGCCCATGTTCCACTTGAAGTCGAAGCCGAGGCCGCCGTCCGCGAGGCGCGCGGTCACGCCCGGCCATGCGGTCGATTCCTCGGCGACCGTGATCGCGCCGGGGGCGCCCGGCACATAGCGGACCTCGTGATTCAACCGCTTCAGGAACGCGATCGATTCGAGATTCTCGCGGCCGCCATAGATGTTCGGCACCCACTCGCCGGCCGCGCGGGAGTAGTCGCGATACAGCATCGACGCGACCGCATCGACGCGCAGGCCGTCGACGTGATAGCGCTTCAACCACGCGAGCCCCGACGCGATCAGGAACGCGCTGACCTCGTTGCGGCCGAGGTTGTAGATCATCGTGTTCCAGTCCTGGTGATAGCCTTCGCGCGGATCGGCATGCTCGTAGAGCGGCGTGCCGTCGAAATCGATCAGGCCATGCGCGTCGTTCGGGAAATGCGCGGGCACCCAGTCGAGAATCACGCCGAGCCCTGCTTCGTGCGCGCGATCGACGAAACGCGCGAACCGCTCGGGCTTGCCGAAGCGCGCGGACGGCGCGAACTGCCCGAGCGGCTGATAGCCCCACGAACCGCCGAACGGATGCTCGGCGATCGGCAGAAATTCGATGTGCGTGAAGCCCATGCTCTTCGCATAGGGGATCAGGCGCTCGGCGAGCTCTTCCCAGACGAGACCACGCTGGCCTTCCTCGGCGACGCGCAGCCACGACTCCGCGTGCACTTCGTAGATCGTGATCGGCGTGCGCGCGGTCTGCTTGTCGGCGCGCGACTGGATCCACTCGTGATCGCTCCACGGAAACTGCTCGATCTCGTCGACGTGTGCGACGATCGATGCGGTGCCCGGCGGCTTTTCCGTCTGCATCGCGCACGGGTCGGCCTTCAGCGGCAGCGGATGGCCGTCGCGCGACAGCAGCTCGTATTTGTAGCGCGTGCCGGCGCCGACGCGCGGCACGAACAGCTCCCACACGCCCGCCTGGTGACGCAGCCGCATCGGATGGCGGCGGCCGTCCCACGCATTGAAGTCGCCGACCACCGACACGCGCCGCGCATTCGGCGCCCACACCGCAAAGCGCACACCCGGCACACCGTCGACGTCGACCGGCCGCGCGCCCAGACATTCAAGCACCGCGTACGGATCGCCGCGCGCGAGACGTTCGAGCGGCTCGTCGCCGAGCACCGGAGCAAACGAATAGGTATCCTCCACTTCCTGCACCACACCATGCCAGTCGATGCGCAAGCGATACGGCATCGCCGACGTGATGCGGCCCGCGAACAGGCCAGGGCGCAGCTGTTCGAGTTCGCCGAGCGTCGCGCCATCAGCGCGCGAAATCACGGTGACGTGCGCGGCGTTCGGCAGCAGCGCGCGCACGATCGGCCCCGCGTCCGTCTGATGCAGCCCGAGCTGCGAAAACGGATCGGGGTGACGCGCTTCGACGAGCGCGTCGATATCGACGGGTTGAAGGCCTGCGGCCGCATCATGCTCACTCATAGTCGCCCTCGGCCGGGTTAGGCGGCGTGGCCGCGCCAGGCGCCTGGGTTGACGGAACGCGGTGCGGCGGCGCACCGGTGTCGCCGAGCAGACGGCTCACGAGCGCCGCGAGGCCGCGCACCGGCAAGCCGAGCCACGTCGGTCGATTGGCCGCTTCGTAGCGGATCTCGTAAGCGGCCTTCTCGATCAGGAACAGATCGAGCAGCGCCTCTTCGGATTCGGGCGCGACGAGCGGCGTCGGCGACTGCGCGGCGGCCGCGCGATATTCCGCGAGGAACGCGCTGGTCGCGTGCGCGCGGAAGCGCTCGAACAGCGCGCGCTTGCGATCGGCGGTCTGTTGCGGCGCGCTTTCGGTGGTCGATTGCGCGGCCGCGCTCGCATACGAGAGCGAGCGCATCAGACCCGCCACGTCACGCAACGGGCTCGATTTCTGGCGACGCTCGTCGAGCGAACGCGCGGGCTCGCCCTCGAAGTCGATCAGATACGCGTCGCCGTGCGCGACCAGTACCTGGCCGAGATGGAAGTCGCCATGGATGCGGATGCGCAACGCGCCCGCGTCGCCCGGCACCAGCTTGGCGACGGCCTCGACGAGCGCGGCGCGGCGATCGATCAGACTTTGCGCGAGCCCCTTCGTGTCCGCGTCGCTCATGCCCGCGATGCGCGTCGCGAGCAGATCGAGCGCGGCCGCGAGCATCGTCTGCGTCGCGTCGACCCACGCCTTCACCTGGTCGGCGTTGGCCGGTTCCGGCGCGAACGCGGGGTCGTCGCTCGGCGTGGCGAGCGCGACGTGCAACTCGCCGAGCCGGCGGCCGATGATGCCCGCGAGTTCGCCGTAACCGTCCAGCAGAATCGACTCGTTCGTGCGATCGGGTACGCTCTGCGTTTCGGTGTCGATCGCGATCGCGAGTTCGTCGACCGAGCGGCGCAGATAATCCAGCGACCAGTTCCACGCATCGCCCTGATTGTCGATAAAGCCCTGCAGGATCGCCAGCGTATGCGGCACGCCCTCGGGATCGACGCGCACCACTTCGCCGTACAGCGGCGCGGTGTTCGCATAGCCGAGCTGCGTCAGATAGCGGCTGATTTCCGCTTCCGGATGGATGCCGCTGACGAGTCGTCGCACCAGCTTCAGCACCGCGGCATCGGCGACGATCAGCGAGCTGTTGCTCTGTTCGGCCGCGAGCCAGCGAATCTCGGGCCGCTCGCCGAGAGCGTCGAGTTCGGCGAAGCGCTCGGTCGGCAGGAACTTGATCTCGCTCTTCTGCACGGTCGGCACGACCGCGCGCTCGCGCAGCTTGCGCAGCACGTTGTGCGCGAAGATCGGCAGCGAGAACGCGTCGGTCAGATGGCCGACGGTGCGGCCGCGCCGCACGCGCGCAAGCGCCAATTGCAGGAACAGCGGCGTGGTGGTTTCGCCGCCCCATGTGAGCGCGATCGGCACCACGTAGCGTTCGGTGTGGTTGCCGACGTCCACTTCGATTTCGGTGAACGCGAAGCCGCCGTTCGGGATCGTGGTCAGCGCGGCGAGCCGCACCGCGTGCATCTTCTGATCTTTCGACGCGAACCAGCGGCGCCGGCTCAGCCACGACGGCAGCACTTCGGATTCGAGCAGCCGCACGTTTTCGGGAGTCGGCCCGGTCTGCCCCTCGCGGATCACGATCGTGACGAACTCGGGCAGCGGCACCGAATGCGCCTGCGCCCATGTCGGACGCCCGCCGCCTTCGCACAGCATGAACCACAGGAAGCCGTAGGGCGGGAACGTCAGCAGATAGGTCAGCTGACCGATCGCGGGGAACACCGAATCGGCGGTCATCTCGATCGGCACGAAGCCGTTGAATTCTGACAGCTCGAGCTCGACCGCCTGCGGCGCGCGCGACAGATTCGCGACGCACAGGATCGGCGCCGCGCCGGGCATCTCGCGCAGATACGCGAGAATCTTGCGGTTTTCCGGCTTCAAAAAGCGGATCGTGCCGCGTCCGAAGGTCTGCTTCGCGCGCCGCGTCGCAAGCATGCGGCGGGTCCAGTTCAGCAGCGAATGCGGGTCGCGGCTCTGCGCTTCGACGTTGACCGCGTCGAAGCCGTACAGCGTACCCATCACGGGCGGCAGCACCAGTTGCTCAGGGTCGGCGCGCGAGAAGCCGCCGTTGCGATCCGACGACCACTGCATCGGCGTGCGCACGCCGTCGCGGTCGCCGAGGTGGATGTTGTCGCCCATGCCGAGTTCGTCGCCGTAGTAGATGACCGGCGTGCCGGGCATCGACAGCAGCAGCGAGTTGATCAGCTCGATGCGGCGGCGGTCGCGCTCCATCAGCGGCGCGAGACGGCGGCGAATGCCGAGATTCAAACGTGCGCGGCGATCGCTCGCATAGGTGTTCCACAAATAGTCACGCTCGGAATCGGTGACCATTTCGAGCGTCAGCTCGTCGTGATTGCGCAGGAAGATCGCCCACTGGTTCGATTCGGGGAGTTCCGGTGTCTGCTTCATGATGTCGGTGATCGGGAAGCGGTCTTCGCTCGCGATCGACATGTAGATGCGCGGCATCAGCGGGAAGTGGAACGCCATATGGCATTCGTCTTCGTTGCCGAAATACTCCTTTACGTCCTCGGGCCACTGGTTCGCCTCGGCGAGCAGCATCCGGTTCGGGTACTCGGCGTCGATGGTCGCGCGAATCCTCTTCAGGATCTCGTGCGTCTCAGGCAGGTTCTCGTTGTTGGTGCCTTCACGTTCGACGAGGTATGGCACCGCATCGAGCCGCAGCCCGTCGATGCCCATGTCGAGCCAGAAACGCATCACCTGCAGCACCTCTTTCAACACCGCCGGATTGTCGAAGTTCAGATCGGGCTGGTGCGAGTAGAAGCGGTGCCAGTAGTACGCGCCCGCAACCGGATCGTGCGTCCAGTTCGACGGCTCCGAGTCGATGAAGATGATGCGAGTCTCCGGGTACTTCTGATCGGTATCGGACCACACGTAGTAGTTGCGATAGTTCGAGCCGGGCTTCGCGCGCCGCGCGCGCTGGAACCATGGGTGCTGATCCGACGTGTGGTTGATGACGAGCTCGGTGATCACGCGGATGCCGCGCGCGTGCGCTTCCTGGATGAAGCGCCGCACGTCCGCGAGCTGACCGTAGTCGGGATGCACGTTGCGGTAGTCGGCGATGTCGTAGCCGTCGTCACGGCGTGGCGACGGATAGAACGGCAGCAGCCAGATCGCGTTGACGCCGAGCTCGGCGATGTAGTCGAGCTTGGCCATCAGACCGGGGAAATCGCCGACGCCGTCGTTGTTCCCATCGAAGAACGACTTGATGTGCACCTGATAGATGATCGCGTCCTTGTACCACAGCGGATCGTCGCTGAGGGCCGCGGGTTTGCCGCGGCGGCGCGTGCGTACCTTCGCCGCGGTGCCTACGGCCACGGCCGTTTGCGCCTCGTGCGCGGTTTGGGCTGGATCGTCGCGCTTCATGTTCCACCTTCCATCCAGGTTGGGTTGACAGCGTCTGCGTGAGGAGCGCTGTCGGGATCGTGGTCGCTGTCCTCGGGGCGATCGGCGGGCAGGCCGCCTAGCGGCGCGATTCGCCAGATCGAGAACGGTTGGCCCGAGCCGAGCCGCACGTGTTGCCAGCGTCCGTGCCATTCGAAGCGTGCGCCGGTCATCTGGTCGATCACTTCGAGCGTGGCGTGATCGTGTAGATGCCAGCGCTGGAACGTGTCCCACGACAACTCGATGTCCGCGCCCTGTTCGTTGAACGGATCGAGATTGATCGCGACGACGATCACGTTGTCGCGCGATTCGGTCGCTTTCTCGAAGCACAGGATGTGGTCGTTGTGCGCGGCGAGGAACGTGAGACCGAGATGCGTTTGCAGCGCCGGATTCGCGCGACGGATGCGGTTCAGTGCGGTGATCTCGCCGACGATATTGCCGGGCCGGTGCCAGTCCCACGCCCGCAACTGATACTTTTCGGAGTCCAGATACTCTTCGCTGTTCGGCAGCGCGGTGGCCTCGCACAGTTCGAAGCCGCTATACACGCCCCACAGGCCGGCCAGGGTCGCGGCCAGCGCCGCGCGGATCAGAAAGCCCGTGCGTCCCTGCGATTGCAGATGGCGCGGGTTGATGTCCGGCGTATTGACGAAGAAGTTCGGCCGATAGAAATCGCGCGCGCCGGTCTGCGTGAGTTCGCCCATGTACTCGGTGAAATCGCGCTTCGACTCGCGCCACGTGAAGTACGTGTACGACTGCGAGAAGCCGATCTTGCCGAGCCGGTTCATCATGCGCGGCCGCGTGAAGGCTTCGGCGAGAAAGATCGTGTCGGGGTGGCGCGCACGCACGTCGGCGATCATCCATTCCCAGAACGGCAACGGCTTGGTGTGCGGATTGTCGACGCGGAAGATGCGCACGCCCGCGTCGACCCAGAACAGGATCACGTCGCGCAATGCGAGCCACAGGCCGGGCTTGGCGTCGTGCGCGTAGAAGTCCGGGTTGACGATGTCCTGATACTTCTTCGGTGGATTCTCGGCGTAGCGCAGCGTGCCGTCGGGGCGCCACGCGAACCAGGTCGGATGCTCCTTCAGCCACGGGTGATCGGGCGAGCACTGGATCGCGAAGTCGAGCGCGATCTCGAGGCAATGCGCATGCGCGGCGGCGAGCATCGCCTTGAAATCGTCGAGCGTGCCGAGTTGCGGATGCACGGCGGTGTGACCGCCCTCGGCGGCGCCGATCGCATAGGGACTGCCCACATCGCCCGGCTGCGTGGTCAGCGTGTTGTTGCGGCCCTTGCGGTTCGCGAGGCCGATCGGGTGGATCGGCGGGAAGTACAGCACGTCGAAGCCCATGTCGCGGATGCGCGGCAGCTTCGCGCTCACGTCCGCGAACGTGCCGTGGCGTGATTCGTCGTCGCTCATCGAGCGCGGGAAGATCTCGTACCAGCTCGCGAAATGGGCGGCCGTGCGTTCCGCGTCGATCTTGTAGGTCACCTGGTCGCGGCTCAGAAACGGGCGATGGCGCGCAGCGGTCATTGCCTTCGCTGTGGCGGGCGCGAGAATCACTGCGAGCTTCTGTTCGGCGTCGGCCTTCTGGAAGTCGCGCACGATGTGTTCGAGCGGCTCCTTGTCGGCGCCTTCGGTCGTCTCGACTTCGGCGAGCACGAGCGCGAACAGATGCGCGGCTTCGTCGAGTTCTATCTCGACGGTCTGGTTCGCCTTCAGCTTCTTCTGGATGTGCTCGACGAGCGACGCGAAGTCGTCGCGCCACGCGATCACGGTGAACTCGTAGCGGCCGATCCGCTCGAGCGGAATGCGCGCGCTCCACAAGTCGAGCCCGGCCGGCGGCGCGGGCGACATCAGTTCTTCGTGCCACGCGGTTTCGTCGGCCGCGCGCCACAGCACGGCAGCCGCGATCTTGTCGTGACCTTCGGCGAAGATCGCCGCGCGAATTTCCGCGCGCTCGCCGACGCTGCGTTTCGCCGCGAAGCGGCCGTTTTCCACGGACGGCGACACGCTCTCGATCGCGACGCGCGGCGCTTCGATCGCGTCGAGCACTGTCTTGCGGCCGCTGCGCTTGCTGTTCGCCTTGTCGATCGGCGGCGCGAGGCAGATCGGCTGTTCCGCGAACGCGCGCAGCAGCCGCACCGCACCGGGCGCGAGCGCGAACGGCGCGAGTGCCGCGGGTTCGGTTCGGCCGCGCGCATCGAGCGGCGCGAAGCGCGTAAAGCTGCCCGGCACGCCCGCGAGGAAGCGCGCGGGATCGACGCGCACTGGCGCGCCGAGTTCGGGATTCACGACGATCAGGACTGCTTCGCTGGCGTCGCGCAGATCGGCTGCGTCGCCGCGCAGCAGAACCGCGGCCGATGCGCCGGGGCCGCTCAATGGGCGCAATTCACCGTTCGCGTGCAGCGTCGGCGTGTTGCGCGCGAAGTCGTTGGCCTGGGTGACGGCGGCGCTCAGATCGAAGCGGCGCGACTGCGCGGCGCGGGCGAACTGCGCGGCGTCGCCGCGCGTTTGCGACATCGGTTCGGCGATGCCGTATTCGAAGCCCATCGGCATCATCCAGCCGCTGCCCAATGCAACCGACGTGAACAGCGCGCGTCGATACGCCCGCTCGACGATCGCCGCATCATGGACGTCGCTCAGCTCGGCGGCGAGGCGGGTACCGTACGGCGCTTCGGGAAAGGCGATCGGCGCACCAACGCGCGCGAGCGCCGCATGCTCCTCGGCCATCCAGCTCGAACGGAAATCCCACCAGCGCACCGACGAAAACGCGCTGTCGAAGCCGGCTGCTTCGAGACCGGGCAGATCGCCGCGCGACAGGCCCGGCGTTGCCGCGAGAAAGCGCACGCGCGGATGCTTCGCTCGCACTTCATCGCCGAGGTGCCGCCATACGGCAGCCGGCACGCGATGCGGCGAATCGAAACGGAAGCCGCCGACACCCGCCTCGGCGAGCGCGAGCAGTTGCTGGGTCCACCAGACGCTCAGCGAGGCACTCGTCGCGGGGTCGTCGAAATTCGCGTAGGCAACGTTGTCTTCGCGATGCACGTGGCGCGGATCGAGCCGTGCGAGCTCGGACTCACGCGCATGAAACCAGTCCGAATGCTCGCTGTACAGCACGCCGTCGGCGGCCATGCGGTCGATCACGAGATCGACCAGCAGCGTCAGGTTGTTGCGGCGCGCGGCATCGGCGAGCATGCGCACGGCGTCGTGCACCGAATGCTGCGCCTCGAACACGGGATTCAGCCGAGCGTGATTGCCGACCACCTGGCCATGGCCGGCCTGGCCGGGCTCGAACAGCCCGCCGATCAACGCATGATCGAAGCCGAGCCCGGCCGCATGAGCGAACTGCGCGGGCCAGGCATCGAGGGGCCCGACGAGAAGAGAATGAAAAAAGTAAATCCGCGGCGCGTACCCGTTTGGAGATTCCATCGGTCGTTTCCAGAGTTGTCCTGCTGCGGTGTGGATGCACTTGGCATGCGATCACAGCGCTCATTGGGCTTCCCGAGCCGGATACCGCGCCATGCGTCAGCGGGGGCACGTACTGGTCAATGTAGTGCAAAGATCGTCGCGCCGCTGGCCAGTCGCGGGTGCTTTGACGCCAGACGCCGGTCTCGCGGGACTGGTCGTCACTCGTCGCGGAAAGGAGCAAACCGTGTGCCAACGCGCGGGCAGCCGGGCACCGCGCTAGCGCGGAAACGGGGAGGTTACGGTGAGATGGCGGGTGCCGAAGGTGCGCGCGCGCACGGAGCGCGCGCAAAAATGCGGGCATTGTTACGCACGCCGCGGGTGGCCGGCATGTAAAACGGGGTGGTGTGGGGCCGGTTTTACACGGGCGGCCCGCGTTGCACGGAATGCGGTTCAAGCGGACGCGTGAAGCCTGGGTGCCGCTCACGTGGCAGCCATGTGGCACGCGCGTGGCACTCGCATGAAATTCATCCGAACGCCGCGCAGCGGCCTTGTCACGAACCCAGCAGCCCCGCCGCGATGTTCACGCACAGGCCGAGCACCGCGACGTTGAAGTAGAACGACAGGACCGATTGGGCGAGCGTCGCGCGGCGAATTTCGCGTGAGCGCAACACGACATCGGAAGTCTGCGACGCGACCGCGATCGTGAACGAGTAGTACAGGAAGTCCCAGTAGTTCGGCAGCAAATGGTGATCGGGAAACTTCAACGCGGTCTCTTGCGCGTCCGTGTCGTAGTAGAGGCGCGCGTAGTGCAGCGTGAAGATCGTCGGAATCAGAAACCATGCGCCGATCAGCGTCAGACCGGTCAGCAGGTAGTGCCAGACGGTCGTTGCGCCGCCCGCGCCCTTGGCCGACGCGAGTTCGAGCACGATCGCGGCGACGCTCGCGATCGTCGCGACGCAGATGACGACCAGCACGACGCCCGCGTTTTCGTCGTCGCGCATCGCGTATTCGCGCACGCGGTGCTCGTCGGCAAGAGCCATATGCACCCAGATCATCAGCAGGTAGCTCCAGATGGCCGCGTCCCAGCCGATCAGTGTGCGGGCGATCGGACTCGTATGACCGGGCACGAGGAACGCGACGACGATCCCGATCACGAGGCCGATCACCGTGCGGGGCCGATTGCGAAGAAGCTGGGGATAGTAGTTGATGGACATGGATTCGATGAACGACGAAGTGTAGGGCAGTCGGTGTCGCGGATTCTACGCGTGCAACGCGGACCGATTGTCGAATGGTGGGTCACAGGCTATAGTCTTTCGCGGCGGCCTTGCGCGCCGCTTTCAGTTGAAAGGCGATTGCTAGATAACGGCAGCAATCGTTGCGATCATGCATGCAACACCGCACATGCGGCGCGCGTGAATCACGCGCACGGATACGAGACCGCTGAAGCGGCGTAAGACCAGGTTTGGGGAAGAGCAAACGAAGCGGCAGGCGAACGGCATCATGCCCTCGCCGCGCTGCTCGTCGAGAACGACTCATCATCTGGAGCCCCCATGACAGATGTTCCTGAGGATAACGATGCGCATCCCCACGTGACGCATCGGCAAGGAGCGAAGTCTTATCGCAATGCCACACGTTTCACCGGCTTGCCGCCGTCGTTTTCCGCTTCGCGCAGGGCCTGGGTGCTCGGCTCGTGCGCGACGGCCGTGGCGCTCGCGTTCGCCGGCGCGAGCCGTTCGCTGGCGTGGATCGCGCCCGCCTTCGCCGATACGCGGCCAGCCGGGGGCGGACTCGATGCCTTCCTCGCGCTTTCGCAACACCTCACCGGTCGTAGCAGTTTCGATACCGTGCTTGGCCAACGTGTCTACGATGCGCTGTCGCGTGCCGATAACCAGTTCGCGCAGAACGTCGCGGCGCTGAACACGTGGCTGCAAGGCCACGGCGGCGTGCCGTCCGATACGGTCACGCAGGCGCTGCAGACCGACCAGCCCGCGCTCGCCAAAACGGTCGGCGCGATCATGCGCGCGTGGTACCTGGGCCTCGTCGGCGACATGCCGCACGTCCAGGTGATCGCGTATGAAAAGGCGCTGATGTTCGAGCCCGTGCAAGACGTGCTCACGATTCCCTCCTATTGCCGCGACGTGCCGTTCTACTGGACGCGGAAGCCGACGCCCGCGTGAGCCGCGCGAGCCCGCGCGCGGGCCACGCCAGCAGCGCAACCAGCACGCCGGACCCGCAAGCGTCGCACGAACAAAGCCCGCAACAGGCAGGGCATCGAAGAGAGAAACGATGGCAAACACACAATCCGCCGATATCGTCGTGGTCGGCTCCGGCGTCGCCGGCAGTCTGGTTGCGCATCAGCTGGCGCTGGCGGGCGCGTCGGTGATCCTGCTCGAAGCGGGGCCGCGCATTCCGCGCTGGCAGATCGTCGAGAACTTCCGCAACTCGCCGGCCAGGTCCGACTTCGCGACGCCGTATCCGTCGACGCCTTACGCGCCGCATCCCGAGTACGCGCCCGCGAACAACTACCTGATCCAGAAGGGCGATTATCCGTACAACTCACAATACGTGCGGCTGGTCGGCGGCACGACCTGGCACTGGGCGGCCGCCGCGTGGCGGCTGCTGCCGTCGGACTTCCAGTTGCGCAAGCTGTATGGCGTCGGGCGCGACTGGCCGTATCCGTACGAAACGCTCGAGCCGTGGTACGTGGCCGCCGAAGTGCAGCTCGGCGTGTCCGGTCCCGATAGTTCGATCGATCTCGGTTCGCCGCGCTCGAAGCCCTATCCGATGCAGCAGTTGCCACTGTCGTACATGGATCAGCGGTTCAGCGACGTGCTCAACGCGCGGGGCTTCAAGGTCGTGCCCGAACCGGTCGCGCGCAACAGCCGGCCGTACGATGCGCGGCCCACCTGCTGCGGCAACAACAACTGCATGCCGATCTGCCCGATCGCCGCGATGTACAACGGCGTGATTCACGCGGAGAAGGCCGAGCAGGCCGGCGCGAAACTGATTCCCGAAGCGGTCGTGTATCGCATCGAAGCGGACGACAAAGGGCTCATTACCGCGGTCCACTACAAGGACCCGAACGGCAATAGCACACGCGTCACCGGCAAGCTGTTCGTGCTCGCGGCGAACGGCATCGAAACGCCGAAGCTGATGTTGATGTCGACCTCCGACAAATTCCCGCACGGCGTCGGCAACAGCTCCGATCAGGTGGGCCGCAACTTGATGGACCATCCCGGCACCGGCGTCACGTTTCTCGCCAACGAACCGCTGTGGCCCGGCCGTGGCCCGATGGAGATGACCTCGATCGTCAACTTCCGCGACGGCGCGTTCCGCTCCGATCACGCGGCGAAGAAGCTGCATTTGTCGAACGGCGTGCCGACGATGGGCGTCACCGCCGACCTGCTGAAAAAAGGCCTGACCGGCGCCGAGCTCGACCGGCAGATTCGCGACCGCGCGGCGCGCACGCTGAACATCAACAGCTTTCACGAACATCTGCCGGAGCCGCAGAACCGCATCGTGCCGTCGGCAGATCACAAGGACGCGCTCGGGATTCCTCAGCCCGAGATCTACTACTCGATCAACGACTACGTGAAGAAGAGCGCCGCCAATACGCACGAACTGTATGCGCAGATCGCGACGCTATTCGGCGGCATCGAGGTCTCGTTCGACGACAGCTTCGCGCCCAACAATCACATCATGGGCACGACGATCATGGGCAGCGATGCGGCGAGTTCGGTCGTCGACGCGGACTGCCGCACGCACGATCATTCGAACCTGTTCATCGCGAGTAGCGGCGTGATGCCCACCGCCGCGTCGGTGAACTGCACGCTGACGATCGCTGCACTGTCGCTGAAACTGGGCGACAAGCTGAAGCGCGAAATCTGAGCGCCGACCGGAGAGCCACAATGACGAAGAAAACCTGTCGCGCGCAGCCGGACCCTGTGCTGATGCACGTCAACCAGCGCCGCCGCTTCGGCGGCGCGGCGCTCGCGGCCGCGTTTTCGCTGTTTGCGCTGTCGATAGCGTGGCACGAGTCGCACGGCCCGGACGCAGACTCGAGCGACGAAATGCCGATCACCCAGGCGCGCGCCGACGACGCGGCGCAGGCTTCGGTCGGCGGCCCGGCCATGCTCGCCGGCAAGGCCGCGAATGGCGAACTCGTGAAGCGCGGCCAATACCTGACCCGTGCTGCCGATTGCGCGGCCTGCCATACGGCGGACAAGTCGCGCCCATTCGCGGGCGGCCTGCCGATCAGCACACCGTTCGGCACGATCGTGACGCCGAACATCACGCCCGATCCCGACACCGGCATCGGCCAATGGAGCGACGCCGATTTCATGCGCGCGATGCACGAAGGCATCGGCAAAGGCGGCGAGCGGCTCTATCCGGCGTTCCCGTACACCGCCTACACACGCGTGACCGAACAGGACGTGCTCGCGATTCGCGCGTATCTGAACACGCTCGCGCCGATTCACTACACGCCGCCCTCGAACAGCCTCAAGTTCCCGTTCAATCAGCGCTGGCTAATGGTGTTCTGGAACCTGTTCAACTTCACCGAGGGGCGCTTCGTGCCGGACCCGAAACAGAGCCCTGAATGGAACCGAGGCGCGTATCTGGTCGAAGGGCTCGCGCATTGCGAGGAATGCCATACACCGCGCAATTTCATGCAGGGGCTGAAGTCGAGCGCGCGTTTCTCCGGTGCGGTGCAGGCCGGCTGGCATGCGTTCAATATCACGCCGGACAAGCTGAGCGGCGTCGGCGACTGGCGCGACGACGAACTCACGGCGTATCTGTCGACCGGCGCGGCGCCGAGCCGCGCAAACGCGGCCGGTCCGATGGGCGAAGTGGTCGCGAACAGCACGCAGTATCTGACGCCGGTGGATCTGCGCTCGATCGTCGTGTTCTTGCGCTCGGTGCCGGCCGTGAGCGGCGACGACGCGCGTCCCCGTCATCAATGGGGCAAGCCGGCCAGCGACGTCACCGCCATGCGCGGCACCGCGATCACCGGCGTGAACGGCGCGCAGCTGTTCGTCGCCAATTGCGCGACCTGTCATGGCTGGACCGGGCAGGGCGTGGGCGCGAGCGCGCCGGGCGCGTATCCGTCGCTGATCCACAACTCGACGGTCGGCGCGAACGACGCGAACAATCTCGCGTTGGTCATTCTGCACGGCGTGAATCGCACGACCGCGCACGCGGACGTGCTGATGCCCGGGTTCGGCGGCCATCTCGACGACGAGCAGATCGCGGCGATCACCAACTACGTGACGAAACAGTTCGGCAATCCGCAGGCGACGATCGCGGCCGACCAGGTGGCGAAGCTGCGCACGCTGCAATAGCGCGCGGGACGACTCGGGCGCGCGCCAGGAGTGACTCGCGCAAACGTGCATTTCCGGTAACGCATACCGCAAATGTGGCGTTTCAGCGTCATTTTTGCGTCGTTCGATGTCTTTCTTGATCGATGAAGCGTGCGAATACGATAGGCACCCCGCATACGCGTGCGCGTCGGCCGCATTATCATGGTGGGATGAATTCCATCCCCGCCAACTTCGTTCAGCATCACGACGCCAACGAGGCCGGCCGCGATTTCGTGGTCGGCGATCTGCACGGCTGCGTCGACGCTTTGCGCTACCTGCTGCGTCAGATCGCGTTCGATCCGACGTGCGACCGGCTGTTTTCGGTCGGCGATCTGGTCGATCGGGGCGAGCACTCGGAGCAGGCGCTCGCGCTGCTCGCGAAGCCGTGGTTCCATGCGGTGCTCGGCAATCACGAGGACGCGCTGTGTGCGGTCGCCGACGGCCGCTTGCGGCGGCAGTGGTGGTACGGCATCGGCGGCGCGTGGGCGGCCGACGTGCCCGACGAGCGTCTGCGCTATTACGCCGAGCATCTGCGCACGCTGCCGCTCGTGCGCGTGATCGGCAGCGGCAAGGCGCGCTTCAACGTTCTGCACGCCGAATTTTTCGGCTCCGACGCCGAGCTCGACGCGGGCAATTATTCGGCCGAAACGCGCCAGCAATTGCTGTGGGGTCGCGAGCTCGCGCTGGGCAACGGCGATCCGCTGCGGCAGCGCGGGCTGTCGCTGACTTATTGCGGCCATACGCCGGTGCGCGACATCACGCAGATCGGTTCGCAAGTGTTCATCGATACGGGCGCGTTCGGGCCGGACGGCACGTTGACGATCGTGCAGCCGCAGGCGTTGCGTCGTTGGTCGATCTCGGTCGAGGCCGCGCGCGCGGAAGGGGCGGCGGAATTGGCCTTGCCTTGAACGGCTGAAGTCCCCGCGCTGCTTCACCGCTCTTCTGTCACCCGACCTGATTCAACTCGAACACCATATCGACGCTCCTGCCGTTCCAGTTGTATTCGAGGTATGCCGCGTGATGGCAGTCGCGCAGCAGCATCGTGCGGAATGCCGCGAGGCATTCGCCAGCGCTGTCGCGCACCGACGGATACACGATGCCCGGCGCGCCCGACGCGCGTACCGCGCGCCCGAGCGCCTGTCCGGGAAGGTAGTCGTCGGGCGACAGCACGGCGGGATCGAACTCGGGGTCGCGACGCAAGTCGACCACGCTGCCTTGTGCGACTACCGTGTAGAGACGCGTCTGTTGACGCATCGGCGGCTCGGCGGTCGCCTGGAGAAACTGACCCGTGTGATAGCGTGTTTCCGCGATCGCCGTCGCGCGTGAACGCGCGCAATAGAACACGCCGTAGGTGCCATCGGAAAAGCGGCTGCCGAGCGGATTCAGATGCGTGAGCGCGGCCATGATCGGCCCGTAGCCGGGCCCGAAACGGCGCTCCTCGCGCGGCACCAGATCGAGTTCGCCGATTTCGGTGCGCAGACGGTCGTTGGTCATCGCTTCGAGCGCGTACAGCGCGTCGAAATCCTCCGGCGATGCGACCCGATCGAACAGGTTGATGGCCGGAAAGCGCGTCGGAATCACGCGATACGCGGGCGACCAGTCGAGCGCGGCGCTGGTCCAGCGGTCCTGCCATTGCGGTTGCGTCACGCCCAGCCGCCTCGCATTGCGTCGAGATACTGGCGCACGGCTACGAGATCGCTGATGTTGCCCGCCAGCATGCGGTCCAGCGCGCGTTTGCCGCCGAACGGCGGCGCGCTGTTGGGACGTTTGACCCAGGTGTCGGCGGCGCTCGGCTGCGGCAGCAGAATCTGCAGCGCCTTGTAGATGCCGAGCAGCAGCGACAGTCGCTCCAGCGTGTCGTGGCTGAGGCGCGCGGTCTCGGGCGTCGCCCTCCACTTGAAGAACGTCGAGCGGCCCGGCTTGCCGAGTAGCACGATCTGCTCGTCGGCGCTCAGGTCCCAGTCGCGCGCGATGTTGAAGAACGCACGCAGACCGGCCGAGGACATCTGCGTCAGCGTGGGTTCCGAAAGCGATCGTCGCGGCGATGCCTCGGGCGAGGAAATTCGGGCAGCGTGAGCCATTGCGGGTAAGTCCCTATGTGTACTTTTTAAGAATATTAGTCCAAAAGTGGATTTTTGCAAGAGAATATAATCCCGGCTCGTTTTGGCAGTCGTCGATCAGGAGAAGCAGCAGATGCGGGTTCGAGCAGTAGCAGCGGCGCTGGCCGTGTGGTGTGTGTCGGAGATGGCGTTGGCTGCCGGTTATGCGGAAGTGTGGAATCCGCCGGAGGCGAGCGGGCATATCGCGAGCGGACACGTTACCCAACAGGCGCACGCGCGGAAAAAACCCGAGGCGGTGAAAGTGAAGGCGGGCGCCAAGGGCGGAATCAAAACCAAAACTGGTGCGCATGCGCGGCAGACGGCGAGCGCCCGGCACGCGGCAACCCATGTCGCGTCGGCCGGCGCGGCCCACGGCGGCAAACTCGCGGCGCATGGGAACGGCGAGAAACATCTCGTGGCGGGCGGGAACGTGAAAGGCGGTACGAAAGTCGCGGCGTCGGGCCCGAACCGGTCGCACGCCACCGTGACCGCGAAGCACGCGCAGCCACATGTGCAACTGGCGCACGCGAAGCCGGCTCAGGGCAAGGTCGTGCACGCCGATTTCGCGGCGGCTCACACCGCGCGTCCGCATGTGGACAAGGTCGCGGCGAAGCCCGCGATTTCCCATGCGAATCTGATCAAACCGCCCGTGCGGACTTCGCCGGACGCGTCCGCAAACGTTAGCGACATCGCGCCGATGGGCTCCGTGCCCAATCCGGCGACCGCCAGCAGCGGTTCGCTGCCGCCGATCATCCACTAAGGCTGCTTCGAGCGGCGCGGCGCGGTGTGGCATCGGTCTTGGCGTCACGCCGTGGCGAGGCCGTTTGCAAGCAGCCGCAGCGTTTCCGCCGAGCGGGCCTCGCGCACGCGCGAATGCAGCGTCACACGCGATTCCGGCAGCGCCGGCAGGCTGAGCCGCGCGCCGACGTCGATCAGACCGCGCGGCGCAACCCGACGCGCGAGCGGCGACACGGCGAGCCCAGCGGCCACAGCCGCGCCCACTGCCGCGACGCCACCACCCACAAACACCTCCTGCCAGGCGATCCCCGCCGCCGCCAGCGTGCGCAACGCGACGTCACGCACGTTGCACGGCGGGCTCAATAGCGCGAGCGCTAGCGGCTCACCGACTCGCGGCAGCCATGTCGGCGTCGCGAGCCAACCGAGCGGTTCGCTGAACAGCGTCTGCGCGTCATCGCGCGGCGGTTCGTCGGCGCCGTAGCGGACGATCGCCGCATCGAGCCGGCGTTCGTCGAACTGCGCGAGCAACGCCGCCGATGTGCCCATATGCAACTCGACCACGAGGCCCGGATCGTGTGCGTTGAGCCGGCCGAGCAGGTGCGGCAGATCGGAGCCCGCAACGTGCTCGCTGAGCCCGAGCACGAGCCGCCGCCGCTCCACCGACAGCGCGCCGAGCGCGCGCTCGTGCGCGTTCAGCAACTCGCGCGCGGCGCCGAGAAACGCGTGGCCGTCGGCGGACAGACGCACGATGCGCGGCGTGCGCTCCAGCAACTGCTTGCCCAGGTGCGCCTCCAGTCGCTTCAGCTTCAGGCTGACGGCCGATTGCGTGGTGTCGAGCGCGTCCGCGGCGCGCGTGAAGCTGCGCAGATCGGCGACCAGCACGAAGGCGCGCACCGCATCGAGATCGAGGACTTTCATTTCGGATGGAAATGGATGAAATAGACAGGGATATCTGTTTATTATGACCGAGCGCGCCTAAGCTGTGTTCAACCCAACACCGCAAACAAGGAGGCCATCATGCCGCTCACCCGGATCTCACTGCGCGCCGGCAAGCCGGCCGAGTACCGCCAGGCGCTGAGCGCCGGCATCCAGCGCTCGCTGGTGGACACGTTCAACGTGCCGAAGGACGACATGTTCATGCTGATCACCGAGCACACGGCCGACAACATGATCTACGACCGGCAGTACCAGAATATCGAGCGCGGCGACGATCTCGTCGTGATCCAGCTGACCGTCAGCAACACGCGCTCGGTCGAGCAGAAGAAGGCGCTGTACCGGCGCATCGTCGATGAACTCGGGAAGTCGCCGGGCGTGCGGTCCGAGGATGTGTTCATCAATCTCGTCGAGGTCGAGAAGGAGAACTGGTCGTTTGGCAATGGGATTGCGCAGTACGCAAGCCGTCCCGACTAGCGCCATGCGTCATCAAAGAGCGAACCACCGACCAAATTGCGATATTTCAACAAATATCGAAATATAACGGTGAAGTGGATATAGTGTCTTTATGGACACGATCAATGCCGTACGCGCGCTCGGCGCGCTCGCTCACGAATCCCGTCTCGCGATCTTTCGCCAGCTCGTCGTTGCCGGCCCCGAAGGCATGGCGGCTGGCGAAATAGCGCAGCAGTTAGGCATTTCGCCTTCCGGCCTTTCATTCCACCTGAAAGACCTGACACACGCCGGACTGGTGAGTCCGCGACAGGAAGGGCGCTTCGTCATCTACACCGCAAACTTCGACGCGATGACGTCGCTGATCGGCTTCCTCACAGAGAACTGCTGCTCCGGTGCATCGTGCGCCGCGAGCGACCTTTCCAACTGCTGCCGAGACGAAACATGAAACGCATGCACATTCACGTGGCTGTGGACAATCTTGCCGACAGCATCCGCTTCTACAGCGCGATGTTTGGCAACGTCGAGCCGACGGTCATCAAGAGCGATTACTGCAAGTGGGAGTTGAGCGACCCCGTCGTGAACTTCGCGATCTCGCAACGCGGGGCGAAACCTGGCGTCGATCACATTGGCATCCAGGTCGAAACCGATGAAGAACTGGCAGAGATGAACGCGCGCTTCGCCGCCGCTGAAGTTCCCGTGCAGCACCAGAGCGGCACGACATGCTGTTACGCGAAGTCGGACAAGGCGTGGACCGTCGATCCGCAAGGCGTGGCCTGGGAAACCTTTCTGACCCTCGAATCGGCTCCCATCTATGGGCAATCTCATACCCAGGAGGCATCGGCAGCAAACGAATCCGCGGCAGCCTGCTGCGCTCCGTCCCAGGCAAGCATTTCATTTCGGAGCCGCACGTGAGCGGCAAACCGTATTCCGTACTGATTCTCTGCACCGGCAACAGCGCACGCAGCATCATGGCCGAGGCGCTGTTCAACGTGCTCGGCAAAGGACAGTTTCGCGCGTACAGCGCGGGCAGCCATCCATCCGGCGCAGTCAATCCGTTCGCGATCGAGAAATGCGCGGCACTGGGCTACGACACCGCGAGGATGCGCAGTAAGAGCTGGGACGAGTTCGCAACGCCCGACGCGCCGCAGATGGACTTCGTCATTACCGTATGCGATCAGGCCGCGGGCGAGGTCTGCCCGATCTGGCCCGGCAAGCCGATCAGCGCGCACTGGGGCTTTGAAGATCCCGCAGCCTGCCAGGGAACCGACGACGAGAAGCGCGAAGTTTTCGACAAGGTCTATCGACAGATCATGAATCGCGTGAGCCAGTTCGTGAACCTGCCGCTGCACGCGCTCAACCACGACGCAATCCAGCGCGAAATGCGCGCCATTGGCGAGCGTCCGGCAGAGGAAACCAATGAGTCGCGCTGAGGCTCGTGCAGCAGCGCGCCCGGCTATCGGCTTCTTCGAGCGCTATCTGACGGTGTGGGTTGCGCTGTGCATCGTGGCAGGCGTGATACTCGGCCAGTTGTTGCCGGGCGCATTTCAGGCGCTCGGGCGCATGGAACTCGCGCACGTCAACCTGCCCGTCGGCGTGCTGATCTGGGTGATGATCATCCCGATGCTCATCAAGATCGACTTCTCGGCGATGAAGCAGGTCGGCAGCCAATGGCGCGGCATCGGCGTGACGCTCGCGGTCAACTGGCTCGTCAAACCGTTCTCGATGGCCGTGTTGGGCTGGGTGTTCATTCGTCACGTGTTCAGGCCGTGGCTGCCCGTCGAGCAACTCCACAGCTACCTCGCAGGTCTCATCCTGCTCGCCGCCGCGCCGTGCACGGCAATGGTCTTCGTGTGGTCGCAGCTGTGCAAGGGCGACCCGTATTTCACTCTGTCGCAGGTCGCGCTGAACGACTCGATCATGGTCGTGGCGTTCGCGCCGCTCGTCGCGTTACTGCTCGGGCTGTCCGCGATTACAGTGCCTTGGGACACACTGATCGCTTCGGTTGGCCTTTACATAGTGATCCCGGTCATCCTCGCGCAACTGCTGCGCCAACGCTTTCTTCGAAAGGGCGAAGAGCATTTCCGTAGCGTCGTTGCCCGTCTCGGTCCCTGGTCCATCTGCGCCTTGCTCGTGACGCTGGTCCTGCTGTTTGCGTTTCAGGGTCAGCAGATCGTTGAGCAGCCGCTGGTGATCGCGATGCTCGCCGTGCCAATCCTCATTCAGGTGTTTCTGAACTCGGGACTGGCCTACCTGCTCAACCGCCAGCTGGGCGTCGCACATTGCGTCGCTGGCCCGTCGAGTCTGATTGGCGCAAGCAACTTCTTCGAACTCGCCGTGGCCACGGCCATCAGCCTGTTCGGTTTTCATTCGGGTGCCGCACTGGCGACGGTGGTTGGGGTTCTGATCGAGGTCCCCGTGATGCTGCTCGTCGTGGGGGTCGTGAACCGTTCGCAAGCATGGTACGAATCAGGGCAGCGGAACGCCGCGCCCAACTTGGGGAGAAACGGATCGTGATGAGTGATCTGCCGAACGTCAGCCCTATTCACCTCGATCTACCGGACGTGGACAAGCTGGCACCCGTGACCACTTCAACGCGCAAGCTGTCCGAGTGGTCGGAGGGGCAGGTTTGGTGCAGCCCGGAACGCCACGGCAATCTCACGGCCGTATTCAAGAATCAGATCGACTGGCTGCCGCTCGAAAGCGCGGGAATACGGCCGACCCAAGGGCGCACGCTGGCTGTGATGCAGGTGTGCGCCCGGCCTTGACCAGTTCGACAATCTACGCCCGAAATTCGGGAGGGTAAGGGTTGCGGTGCTTTCCCATGATGGACACCTCCTGTTCCAAAGGATAGGTGTCCACGAAAGCGGGTCAACTCCAGAAACCGGAAAACGACCACCCCGAGCGACACGAAATACGCGAGCAGCGTCAGCCATCCTTGCCAGCGCACGGGAAGGCCCAAACCCCAGCCATAGCGTTTGGCTGGGAACCAGTATTCACGAGAGGGTGACATCGCGCGGTCTCCTGATTCGTGCGCTTGCTAATCGACGATTCACGGTCGGTAAGTGCAAGCATTGCATCTTCCGCGCTGTATCACGCGGGACTATATTTCCTGGACCGGCTTTAACCCGAGTCCATCGACAGGAAACGCTCCATGCAACCAGCAAACCAGCAAAAAACCGTGCTTCTGATCGGCGCCTCGCGCGGCCTCGGCTTCGCGATGGTCGAGGAGTATCTGAAGCGCGGCTGGCGAGTCATCGCGACCGGCAGGCAAAATTCCACGACCAGGCTCCTTCAGCTTGCGACGGCGTCACATGACGCACTCGAAGTCGAAACGGTCGACATCACGATGCCCGAACAGGTCGCCGCGTTGCGGGGCCGCCTCGAAGGACGTCCGATCGACCTGCTGTTCGTCAACGCCGGCGTCAAGAACGACGATAGTGAAACGATCGCGGATGTATCGACCGACGAATTCGTGCGCGTGATGGTGACGAACGCGTTGAGTCCGATGCGGGTCGTCGAGGCGCTGCAGGATCTCGTTCGGCCGACTGGCACGATCGGCGTGATGTCGTCGGGGCAGGGCAGCGTCGCCAACAACGAGAATGGCAACTACGAGGTCTATCGCGGCAGCAAGGCCGCGCTCAACATGTTCATGCGAAGCTTTGCCGCGCGTCATCGAAGCGATACCAGAACCCTGCTGCTGATGGCGCCCGGCTGGGTGCGAACCGATATGGGCGGGCCGGACGCGCGTCTGAGCATCGACGAAAGCATCCCGAACCTGGTCAGCACGATCGACGCTTACGAGGGCCGTGCCGGTTTGCATTACCTCGACTACCTCGGCAGAGTCGTGCCATGGTGAGCGGCAAGCGTAGGGGCCAGCGGCGGAAGAGCGCGTCGCTATAATGATTCGCCGCCCTGCCACGTACCCTCAACCACTCTCTGCCATGACCGTCGACCGCCCCGATCCTCCCCGCGATGCCCTCGAAGTCGGCGGCTCCGTCTGGTTTCAGGCGGGCACGCAGACGCTCGGCGGCGCGGCCCGCATCGCGCTGCTTGCGGCGATTGGCGAGACCGGCTCGATCACGAGCGCGGCGAAGGCGGTCGGCATCAGCTACAAAGGCGCGTGGGATGCCATCGACACGATGAACAACCTCGCCGGCGAGCCGCTCGTCGTGCGTCTGACCGGCGGCAAGGGCGGCGGCGGCACGACGCTGACGCCGCGCGCGGTGAAGCTGATCGAGACGTTTCGCGCGGTCGAGCGCGAGCATCGACGCTTTCTCGAACGCGCGGGCGCGGCGATTGGCGAGGGCTTCGCGACGGACTGGGACCTGATCGGCCGCATCGGCGTGAAGACGAGCGCGCGCAATCAGTTCTACGGCACGGTGTCGGCGATCGAGCGCGGCACCGTCAACGACGAAGTGTCGCTCGCGCTGCCCGGCGGCCATACGATCGTCGCCGTGCTCACGCACGAAAGCACCGAAGCCCTCGGGCTCGCGATCGGCGTGGCGGCGTTTTCGCTGATCAAGGCGTCGTGGGTCGTTTTGCTCGTACCGGGTGATGGCGATCGCGATGCGCCGTTGAACCTGTCGGCGCGCAATCAGTTGCGTGGCACCGTGCACAGCGTGAAGCGCGGCGCGGTGAACGCGGAAGTGTCGCTCGGGCTCGAAGGCGGCGCGGTGGTCACGGCGGTCGTCACCAATGGCAGCGTCGACATGCTCGGTTTGCAGGAAGGCGCGAGCGCGGTCGCGGTGTTCAAGGCGTCGAGCGTGATACTTGGCGTGAAGGATTGAGGTTGCCGGGGCGTAACGAAGGCGCAATGCCACCCGCTCAACGAGGCGACGCCTCGCTGCGCGCATATCCTGCGAACGGATGATCCTCGCGCACGCGGCCGTCGCTGACCCGCACGACCTGATCGCCGAATGCGGCGACGTCGTCCGGATCGTGCGTGATCAGCACCATCGGAATATCGAGCCGCGTTTGCAGGTCCGATAGCTCGCGTCGCATGCGCTGGCGCAACTCACTATCCAGTGCGGAAAACGGCTCGTCGAGCAGCAGCAGGCGCGGCTGCGAAACCAGCGCGCGCGCGAGCGCCACACGCTGCTTCTGCCCGCCCGACAGCTGCGCCGGGTGATTGCCCGCCAAGCCCCTCAATTCGAGCGCATCGAGCCAGTAATCGACCTGCGCATGCGCGCCGCGCGCACGCGGATTGAGCCAGCCCCGGTGCAGCCCGAAGCCGATGTTCTGCCGCACGTTCAGATGCGGAAACAGCGCGTAGTCCTGAAACAGATACGCGATCTTGCGCGCCTGCGGCTTCTGATCGATGCCGACCGCGCTATCGAACAAGGTGGTGCCGTGCAGCGTGATGGTCCCTTCATCGGGACGCAGCAAGCCGGCGATCGCCTGCAAGGTCAGGCTCTTGCCCGCGCCCGACGGCCCGAACAGCACGAGCCGCTGCGTGCTCGCGCTGAACGCGACGTCGAGCGTGAAGCGCCGCTCGGCGGTCTCGAAGGTCTTGCGGATGGCGACGTTGAGCGGCATGTCAGCGGGCTCTCAGAAGCGTGTGCTGCGGCACGAGACGCCCCGCGAGCAGCAGGATCGTCACGCACGCGACCGATGTCACGAGCACGAGGAAGTTGGCGGTGCTGTCGTCGCCGGCCTGCACCGCCGAATAGACCGCGACCGACAGTGTCTGCGTGCGGCCTGGCAGATTGCCCGCGATCATCAGCGTCGCGCCGAATTCGCCGAGCGCGCGCGCGAACGCGAGCAGGCCGCCCGCGAGGATGCCGCGCGCGGCGAGCGGCAGCGTCACGCGGAAAAACACCGCGGCTTCGCTGACGCCGAGCGTGCGCGCCGCGCGCTCCAACTGCGGATCGACGCCTTCAAAGGCGGCGCGCGCGGACTTCAGCACGAGCGGAAACGCGACCACCGTCGACGCGATCACCGCGCCCTGCCACGTGAAGACGAGCTGGATGTCGAAGCGGTCGAGCCACGCGCCGATCACGCCGCGTCGGC
Organism: Paraburkholderia sp. UCT31; assembly: GCF_014397655.1. Lineage (NCBI taxonomy): Bacteria > Pseudomonadati > Pseudomonadota > Betaproteobacteria > Burkholderiales > Burkholderiaceae > Paraburkholderia > Paraburkholderia sp. UCT31. The sequence continues at coordinate 66,638 of NZ_VZQP01000021.1, read as the reverse complement.
CGAGCAGCACGAGCAGGTAATAGCCGAGCACGGTGGGCGGCAGCACGAGCGGCAGCATCAGCAGCGAATCGATCACGTCGCGCGCGCCGGAGCGCCAGCGCGACAGGCCGAGCGCGGCCGCGACGCCGAGCACGAGAGTGAGCGCGGTGGCCCATCCTGCGACCTTCAGCGATAGCAGCAGCGGAACCCAGGCCTGTTGCATGAGCGTGTGCTCTCCCCGTGAATCAATGCGCCGGCTTGAAGCCGTACTTCGCGAGCACCGCCTGGCCGGCCGGCGATAGCACGAAGTCGATGAAGGCTTGCGCGTCGGCCGCGTGATGGCTTCCTTCGACCTGCGCGATCGGATAGCCGATCGGCGTTTGCGTCGGCAGGTTCAGCGCGACCTTGACCTTGTCGGGCATGATCGCGGCATCGGTGCCGAACACGAAGCCGGCGTCGACTTCGCCGCGCGCGACGTAATCAAGGCTCTGACGCACGTTCGACGCGAGCACTGCCTTCGCGCTGACCGCGTCCCACACGCCGGCGGCCTGAAGCTCGCCCTGCGTGTAGCGGCCAACCGGCACCGAGGCCGGATCGCCGAACGCGACCCGCTTGACGTTCGCGGTCGTCAGCGCGTTGAGGTTGGCGGGCGCGAAATGACTGTCGGCTGGCACGATCAGCACCAGCGAGTTGGCGGCGAAGTCGCGCCGCGTCGACGGCACGATCACCTTTTCGGCGGCGGCCTTGTCCATTGCCTTCTGATCCGCGGACGCGAATACGTCGGCGGGCGCGCCTTTGACGATTTGTTGCATCAGCACGTCGGACGCGCCGAAGTTCAACAGAACCTTGGTGCCCGGATGCTGTTGCTCGAACGCGTCGCCGACCGCCTTGAACGCATTGGTCAGGCTGGCGGCGGCCGAGACCACCAGTTCATCGGCGTGGGCATTGACGCTGACCACGACGGCGACGGCGGCTGCGACGCACAGCGCGTACTGCTTCAGATGGCAAGAGAGTGTCATGAAGGACCTGGAGTCTGACGTGAACGGGAAGCAGTAGCTTAAAAACGCTATCGTAATATATGCGCGGTTATAGCGGTGGGCGAAACGGTCGATTCGGCGCAGCGCTTCACGTATCGCGTGAAGCGCGAGGGAAGTGCTACGAAACTGTAAAAGGAAGCTTGAAAACGCGGCGGAAGGGTCGGCGCAGCGTCTCAGATGTCCGACGCGCGCATCGGCTGGAGCGTATTGCGCGTTTGCGACAGCGGCGCGGCCGACGGTCGAATGTCGCGTGGGGACAGCCATTTCGCGCGAATGAACGGCCGGTCGTGGCCGGACACCTTCAATGCGATATGCGTGACCCAGCGCTGCGTGGGCACGTGCACGCCGTGCATCAGGATTGCCAGCACCATCAGGCTGACGGTGACCGGGAGCGCCGACAGCCGGCCCGGCTCCGCATTCCACGCGATGCGCACGAACACGAGCGCGGTGAGCGCGCCGACGAGGCAGCCAGTCACGGCTTCGGACGGCGAATGCGCGCTCAGCACGACGCGCGACAAGCCCACCGCCAGGCCGGCGGCAAGCCCCCCGAGCACGCCGAGCAGCCGGACGGCGCGGCGCGCGGGCAATAGCATCAAAAACAGCGCGACCGGATAGACGGCCGTGGACAGCATGGAGTGACCGCTGACGCCGGTGAAATCGAGTTCGCGCACGCCGACGCCCCAGCCGAGGAAGGCGAGCTTGGTCACGGTCACGACGCCGATCGCCGTACCGAGCAGCGCGAGCCAGCAGGCCGCGAGCCGCCACGAGTAGCCGACCGCCAACCACAGCGCGATGGCGAGCGCGAGCGGCAGCGTCAAGCCGGCGCCGCCGAGGCTGGTGATCGAATACCACAGGTGGATCGGTAAATCGGGCATGGCGGGAGCGCGACGCGGGTCGCGTGAAATCGGGTTGGTGGAAATCGGCGCGCGGCCGGCACGAAACGCCGGTGCGGCCCGGATCGACACGTCGGGAGATCAACCGCCAGTATAGTCGGGTGTCGCGCGACGGTCTTGCGGCGCACAGCGCTTTTGCACGCCGAATGTGAGCTGCCGAACGGCTGTCGACGTGGTTTGACGACAGGGCCCCGGCAAGGTTCGCGACGATCGAAATGGGGCACGAAGAGCGGCGCTGTGTTCAGCACCGCAGGAAAAATGATGTTATTGTGCATTGCACAACTTCATCTGATCCGCAGTTTTGGGGTCCGCCTTTGTCCCTTTTGCGAGGTTATCGCCGATGGCAAAAAGCCTGTCGAAAATCTGGCTGCGTGGTTTCAAGCGCCTGCTCGCGATCCAAACCGAACACGCGCAAAAAACCGCCAAGCGAGCGCAGGCGCGACCGGTTCGCGCCGCCACCACCAAACCGTCGAGCAAGGCTCATCCACTGAAGCCGGCTGCCGCGCTACGCACGCCGATGAAACGCGAAGCGCCGCGCGAGTCGCGCGTGCGTCCACGCGCGGCCGCGTGGGCGAGCGGCGCGTGGACGCGCTCGTTCCATTCCGCGCCGGCCGCGCCGGGCCGGCTGGTCAATCACCTGCAGTACGGGCTCTATATCCCGTCCGGGCACGCGCATGAGGCGATGCCGCTGGTCGTAATGCTGCATGGCTGCACGCAGTCGATCGACGAATTCGCCGAGGGTACGCGCATGAACCTGCTCGCCGACCGCTACGGCTTCGCGGTCGTGTATCCGGAGCAATCGAAGCACGCGCACTCGCACCGCTGCTGGCACTGGTACGATGCCGGCGATAACGCGGGCGGCGCGGAAGCGCGCGCGGTCGTGTCGCTGGTGGATTCGCTGGTCGAGCAGCACAGCTTTGACCGCGCGCGTGTCTACGTGGCGGGGATTTCGGCGGGCGCGGGGCTGACCGCGCTATTGGCCGTCAAGTATCCCGGCCATTTCGCCGCGGTCGCGCTGCATTCCGGCCCCGCTTTCGGCGAGGCGCGCTCCGGCATTACCGCGATGGACGTGATGCGGCGCGGCGCGCGTCGCGAGCCGGCGGAACTCGTCGACGAAACCACGAACGTCGCGCAATACCCGGGCATGCCGGCATTGATCGTCCACGGCGATGCCGACCATGTGGTGGCGCCGGTCAACGCGGACCAGTTGGCGACACAGTTTCTGCGTCTGAACCGCCTCATTGACGTAAACGGCGCGCGCAAAGCCGGCGAGACGCGCGAGGACCGCAAAAATGGCGTCGTGATGCGCGATTATCTGCGCGGCGGGCGGCGCGTGGTACGGGTTTGTCGTGTGCAGGGGCTGGGTCACGCATGGGCCGGCGGCGACGATGCGCTGCCCTTCCATTCGTCCAAGGGCCCGGACGCGAGCGCCATGCTGTGGGAGTTTTTCCGGCATCAGCGTCGTACGGACGCGGGCCGCATCGCGGAAGGATTGGCGGCATCGTCGGTCGGGCGGTGACGTCCGAGCAACACCTCGAAAATGAGCAGTGGCATGAAATCAGGGTTTTCCCTATAATGCGGGTTATCCCTTAGGCGTAAACGCCTAGCTATCACTGCCGAGGTGAACCATGTATCTGATCAGCCGCCTGTTTCTGTTTCTGACCAAGTCGCCGGACCAGCTCGCGAAGGAGCGCGCTGACGCCTATCTCGCTGAAGCGACCGATCTCTACGATCTCGAATTCCGCATGCGCAAGCTCGATCAAGAGACGAACGCGCGTCCGTCGTGGATGAGCCAGCACTACGGCTAAGCCGACTGCCTGTAACCGGCATCAGGCCGTCAGCAATCGGAACATCGGCGCGTGGTGAGGCGCTGATGTTTGGGGTTGGCCATCAAGGCCATTGCCCGTATCGCGCACTCTCCTTTATTCATCGCGCGGCCTTCGCGCCCGCTTGGCAGACTCCACTCAAGCAGCCGGATTCAACTGCCACAACGCGTAGTTCAAAAGCGCGGCGTACGCGACCCACACGACATACGGCACGAGCAGAATGCCCGCGAGGCGATCGCGCCGCCAGAACACATACGTCAGCATCACGATCAGTAGCAGCAGAATCAGGATGTCGATCAGCGCCGTCTCCGGCCGATGCAGGCCGAAAAACAGCCACATCCACGCGGCGTTGAACACCAGCTGCACGACCCACAGTACGATCGCCGCGGTCAGGCCGTCGCGCTTCCACACACGCCACGCGGAAAACGCCATCAGTACGTAAAGTACGGTCCAGACCGGTGGAAAAACCCAGTTCGGCGGATTGAACACAGGCTTTTGCAGGCCCGTGTACCACGCGTCCGGCAGAGACAGACTCGCGGCCCAGCCGGCCGCCAGCGTCAGGATCAAAAACACGAGCAGCGACGGCAGACGGCGCATCTTCGCCCCCTTCAGACCTTCTTATTCAATATTCAATAATGTGAGCAGGCACTCACTTTCCGTATCAGGCCAGTGTGCGCTCGCGGGCCTGCGCCTGGTCGACGATCCGTTCGGGATAATTCCCGCCCAGTACCATGCACCGAATTCCGCGAGCCGCTCAGCGCCGGCCAGCCACCGCGCGTGAATCCATTTTGCCGGCAAGTTCGCGAGCTGCGGTAGATATCGTTTGATAAAGCGCCGTCGGGGTCGAATTTTTCGGCTCGCGTGACCGGATTGAAAATACGGGGGTAAGGTTGCGCGCCGTAGCCGGTCGAGGCGGCCCACTGCCAGCCGCCGTTGTTCGCCGAGAAATCGAAGTCGTTCGGCAAATCGGCGAAGTATCGCTCGCGGAGCCAGTCGATGCCGAGATCCTTCGCGAGGAAGCTTGCCGTGACCATCCGCAGACGGTTGTGCATATAGCCGGTCTGGTTCAACTGCAGCATCGCGGCATCGACGAGCGGATAGCCGGTGCGGCCGTCGCACCAGGCGGCGAACGCTGCGTCGGCCGAGCGGCCTTTTTCCTGGTGCAACTGCTCGTATTCCGGCTTGAACGGCGCGCTTTTCGCGAGGCGCGGGTGGTGCGCGAGGACCATGAAGTAAAAATCCCACCAGATCGGTCCCGACAGCCATGTCGCGGCGCCTTTGCCGTCGGGTTGCAGCGACATCTCGTACGCGAGCCGCGCCAATGTGCGGATCGACACCGTGCCGAAGCGCAGATGCACCGACAGATAGCTCGGCTTTTCACAGCGGGGAAATCGCGCCGTTCCGCGTAGCTGTCGATGCGCGTGAGGAAATCGTCGAGCGGCTGTTGGGCGCCGCTCATGCCGGCGGGCAGTTGCAAGTCCGTCAGGTTGCCAGGCGCGAAGCCGAGCTGGTCGAGTGTGGCGATCCTGCACCGGCTCGCCTGGGTGGCGCGTCTGCCAGGCATCGACAATCGGCTGCAGGATCGTCGTGTCGAATACGAACACGCACCAGATACGCTCGCAATGCTTGGGCGCGTACTACAGCGCGGCATGATCGGTGCTGCACAGATCGCGGCGGAACCAGACGAGGCCGGAGTCGAAGCTGTCGTGCAGGCGGCGGGCGCATGTCATCGGGAGAGGCGGTCGGGCTGAAGGTGGTCGAGGACCGGCTACGCAGGATGCGTGCCGTGCGCGCGAAAACAATCAGCGCCCGGCCCTATTGTGCAGGGTGCGGGCGCTGCTCGCGACGGCACCGGGTAATGCGCCGTGAGCGGTTCTTCTTGAGCATTGCTGATCGGCGCAACGGCCGACCTGACCTCAAGCGACGTGCAGACGAACCGCGACGTTGTTACGCGTAGCGTTCGAGTACGGGCAGACCTGGTGCGCTGCATCCACCAGTTCCCTGGCAGCGTCCGCAGCCAGACCCGGCAGAGTGATACGCAGGTCGATGTCGAGCGCGAAGCCGCCCTTGTCGTTCGGACCGATGCCGACGTCGGCGGAAACCTGCGTGTCGGCCGGCAGGGCCTGTTTGCGCTGGCCGGCGACAAACTTCATGGCGCTCAGGAAACAGGCCGAGTAGCCGGCTGCAAACAGCTGTTCGGGATTCGTGCCTGCTGCGCCATTTCCGCCGAGTTCACGCGGTGCCGCCAGCTTCACGTCCAATGCATCGTCCGACGATACGGCGCGGCCGTCGCGGCCGCCGGTGCTCGTTGCGCTTGCCTTGTAGAGGATGTTCATGGTGCGGTTCCTAGTCTGGGGTGTCAGGGTTGGCTTGTTTGCCGCTGGCTGCCGGTTCGCCGGTCTGGCGAAGCGCTAGCGAAGCGGCATGTGAGGAAGATAGTACACAAATCATTTGTGTGCAAATGAATTTTGCGATGGAACCGGAACTAGTCCTTTTCAGTTATCGCCCTACTGGTCCATGAAGTCGTTGAGCGTCGTGCGCAGGCGTGTGAGGTCGTCGCGCAGACGCAGCAGGAAGTCCGCCGTCTGCTGCGTCGCGCAGAAGATTTCGCCGGGCACGTCGCGCGCCTGACGCTTGAGCGCCTTGCCCGCGCCCGTCAGGCGAATGTAGACGAGGCGCTCATCGTCGGTGCCGCGCGCGCGCGCGACGAGTCGTTGCGCTTCGAGACGCTTGAGCAGCGGCGTGACCGTCGCCGGATCGAGATTCAGGCGCGCGGCCATGTCCTTGACGGTGACCTCGTCGGTTTCCCACAGCACGAGCATCGCCAGATACTGTGGATACGTGAGTCCGAGCTTTTCGAGCAGCGGCTTGTACGCTTTCGTCATCGCGAGCGAGGTCGAGTAGAGCGCGAAGCACAGTTGCTCGTCGAGCGTGAAGGGGAGAGCGGGGCGCTGGGTCATGATTCATCTCGGCAAAAAGAGCGTGCAAATGGATTGCACGCAAACCATTGTGCCGCAAGTCGATTCAGGATGCCGAGCGTCGGGAACAGGTGTGTCGACAGAGACGTCGGGAAGGTGCGCGCGGAACACGCGGCGCGCGCGGGCGCCAGAACGGCTCCCGCGCGGGAACGACGGATCAGGCCGCCGGCGTGGTCGGCAGATCCGGCGTTTGCGGCGTCTGCACGCCGAAGCAGCCGCGATAGGTCGCGTAGAACGAGCAGTACAGCATGGTCGTGACGATCATCGTCGCGGGCATCAGGATCGCGAACGCGAAGTCGGCCGCGCCGAGCGCCTGCATCAGCGCGGACAGCCCGATCGACACGACCGTTGCGACTGCGAACCACAGCGCCGCGAATACGACGAAAGCGCCGCGATTGCGCCAGCAACTGACCACGCTGAAGAACATGGCCTTGACGGGCGGCACGTCGTGCCAGGCGGCGAGGATGGGCGAGAACCAGAACAGCATCGCGACCGGTATGTAGAACGCGAGCGCGGTGATCACCGCGAGCGGGATATTGCTGTTGGCGATCGTGTTCTCGTCCATCGACGCGTTGCCGAGCATCACCTTCAGCAGCATGCCGCCGTCGGCGAGCGCCGAGCCGGCCAGCACGAGCGCCATGGCGATGACATACAGCACGCCGAGCACGAGCAGCCGCCGCGCGACCACCGGGCCATACGAATGAAAGCCGTCGACAAGGATGGTCGGAAACACCGGTTTGCCCGCGATGGTGTTGCGGCATGCGGCCATGAAGCCGACCGCGACACCGGGAATGAACAATAGCGGCAACACGCCGCCGACCACCGGAATCTGTGACACGAGCGTCATCACCAGCAAATAGGTGAAGAACAGCGTCAGAAAGGCGAGCGGATTCTTGCGGAATAGCCAGATACCCTGGCGGAACCACACATAGCCGGTTTTCGCGGGGACTTCGATCAGTTGCATGAGGTATGGATGCCTGGATTCGCGACGCCCTGCAGGCGCTCGCGCAGAATGCGTTCGAAATGACCGGGGTCGTGCGGCTTCAGCAGTTCGGCCGCGCGCGGCAAATGAAAATCATACAGGCGCGAGACCCAGAAACGGTATGCGCCCGCACGCAGCATGTCGCCCCAGTGATGGTTTTCCTCGACGGTGAACGGCCGCACCGTCTGATACGCGCGCAACAGCGCCTCGGTGCGCTCGGCGTCGAGCTTGCCGGTCGCGAGGTCGACGCACCAGTCGTTGACCGTCACCGCGACGTCGAACAGCCACTTGTCGCAGCCGGCGAAATAGAAATCGAAGAAACCACCGAGCCGCACTTCGTGGCCGGTGTCGGGCGCCGCGTGAGCGAACATCGCGTTGTCGCGGAACAGGTCGGCGTGGCACGGGCCCGCGGGCATTGCCGCGTAATCGGCGGAGGCGAAGAACGCTTCCTGATGCGCAAGCTCGGACGCCAGCAGATCGCGCTGCTCGCCTTCCAGATACGGCAGGATCGTCGGCACGGATTCGCGCCACCACGGCAGGCTGCGCAGGTTCGGCTGATAGCGCGGATAGTCGCGGCCCGCGAGGTGCAGGCGGGCGAGCATCTGGCCGACCTCGACGCAATGCTCGACGCCCGGCGAGAGTTCGGGTGTGCCTTCGAGCTTCGTCACGATGGTCGCGGGTTTGCCGAGCAGCATGCCGAACAGCGCGCCGTCGAGACGCGGCATCGGATCCGGTACCGGCACGCGATGCGCGGCAAGATGCCGCATCAGGTTCAGATAGAACGGCAGTTGTTCAGCTGTCAGCTTTTCGAAAATCGTCAGCACGTATTCGCCGCGCGTCGTCGTCAGAAAGAAGTTGCTGTTTTCAATGCCGGACGAAATGCCGCGAAACTCGACGACATCGCCGAGATCGTAGTGACTCATCCATTCTGCGAGTTGGGATTCGTTGACAGCGGTGAAGACGGCCATGCGGAAACGTCGGATCAGGTTGGTCGGGCTGGCGCGGTGCGGCCAGTGCGAGGTGAGACAAACGAATGTGGCGGAGCGGGCGACGAATGCGGAACGGCGAAGTGCAAGCGTCGCCGCATTCAGCGCGGGTTCATCGCGCAGCGGCCGCGATCGGATTAAGCGGGGGCGCGCTCGCGCCGCGGCCGCCGTTGCCGGCGTGCCGCTTTCGTAACGATCAATAGTGGAGATTCACCGATGGCAAGCGCGTACTGGGCTTGCCGCTGTCGTGGACGGTGGGCGACGTATCGGGCGACGCGCTCATCTGGTAGCGGGTGCCGAAATTCGAATGCACGTCGATTTCGACCGGCTTGCCCTTGTCGCGGAATTCGGTGATTTCGGTGCCGTTCGGGCTGACTTCGTGAAAGCTCGGCGTGCGCGGAACGTTGATGTTGACCTTCGAGCTGACCTCTGCGCCCGGACGATTGATCTTGTCCAGGTCCGGCAGACCGGCCCGTTCATTGGCGGACTGGGGCACGCCGGCGGCCGGCGGTTCGTCGACGGGCTGGGCAGCCATCGCGGCGTTGCCGAAGGCCAGAGCCAGCGCAACAGCGATGGGAAGGAGCAGCTTCATGGTGATTCTCCGATTGGGTGCCCGGATTCTAGCAAATCCGGCCTGACGCACGGGCGCCAAGCCTTATTTTGCGCCGCTTTCGCGCAACCTGCGCGCGTTCTCGCGGGCGCTGTTGCAAGCGTCGCCGCCGACATTTGGCAACAGCGGGTTCCGTGGTAATGTCGTCTCATCAAAAAGGGTGAACGATGATGATCAACAACGATATCAATCAGCGCACGGTGCAGACTCCCGCCAACAGCTTCCCAACCGAAGGCTTCGACGACGCGGCCGAGGCCGTCACCCGCCTCGCCGCGATCTACGAGGCGAACACGTCGTTCCTGCGCGATGCGTTCGCGCGCTATCGCCGCAACGAGCAGTTCGACCATCGCGTGCGCGCCTGTTATCCGTTCGTGCGCGTGCGTACCGAGGTCAACACGCACGTCGATTCACGCCGCTCGTACGGTTTCGTCGCGGGGCCGGGCGTGTTCGAGACGACCGTCACGCGGCCAGACCTGTTCGGCAACTACTATCGCGAGCAACTGCGGCTGCTGGCGAAGAATCATCACGTGCAGATCGAAGTCGGTGTGTCGGACCAGCCGATTCCGATTCATTTCGCGTTCGCCGAGGGCATCCACCTCGAAGGCGATCTGGACCGCGAGCGCCTGTTCCTGATGCGCGACATCTTCGATATACCGGACCTCGCGCTGCTCGACGACCGCATCGTCAACGGCACGTACGAGCCGCTGCCGGGCGAGCCGCATCCGCTCGCGTTGTTCACGGCGGCGCGCGTCGATTTTTCACTGCATCGGCTGAAGCACTACACGGCGACCTCGCCGACGCATGTGCAGAACTACGTGCTGTACACCAACTACCAGTTCTATATCGACGAATTCGTCAAGCTCGGCCGGGGCATGATGGCCCGTACCGACGACGAGGAATTGCGCGCCTATCGCAGCGAATACACGTCGTTCGTCGAGCCCGGCGACGTCATCACCTACAACGAGAATCTCGGCGAGCAGGCGCAGGAGGGCACGCTGCCGCCACGTCTGCCGCAGATGCCGGCCTATCACCTGAAACGCGCGGACGGCAGCGGCATCACGATGATCAACATTGGGGTCGGGCCGTCGAATGCGAAGACAATCACCGATCACATCGCGGTGCTGCGTCCGCATGCGTGGATCATGCTCGGCCACTGCGCGGGACTGCGCAACACGCAGCGTCTCGGCGACTACGTGCTCGCGCACGGCTATGTGCGCGAAGATCATGTGCTCGATGCCGATCTGCCGCTGTGGGTGCCGATTCCGGCGCTCGCCGAAGTGCAGGTCGCGCTCGAGCGCGCGGTCGCGCAGGTCACGCAGCTCGACGGCGTCGAGCTGAAGCGCGTGATGCGCACGGGCACGGTGGCGAGCGTCGACAATCGCAACTGGGAGCTGCGCGATCATCGCGAGCCGGTGCAGCGGCTGTCGCAAAGCCGTGCAATCGCGCTCGATATGGAAAGCGCGACGATCGCCGCGAACGGCTTCCGCTTCCGCGTGCCTTACGGCACGTTGCTGTGCGTGTCGGACAAGCCGCTGCACGGCGAGCTGAAGCTGCCGGGCATGGCCGATCAGTTCTATCGCGCGCAGGTCGATCAGCATCTGCAGATCGGCGTGAAGGCGATGGAACTGCTGCGGATGAATGGGCTGCATCGATTGCATAGCCGCAAGCTGCGGAGTTTCGCGGAAGTCGCGTTTCAGTAACTCAGGCCGAGGCACTGATAAACAGCCCGCTTACGCTGGATGTGCCGCTTTGAAGATGGCTCGCGAGCGACGTCGGAACCAATCTTCGTTGGTTGTCGAGGTGACGCTCGCCGGCTCAACCCTGCCCGAAACCGGGTCAACCCGATCAAGCTCCCCGCCCGCCAGCAGCCACAGCGGATGAATCCGCGTCTTCGTCGCCATCACGGCCGTGAACGCAGTAATCGCCCACGCTATCGCGGTCGGATTCGACGCGCGTGCGATCAGCGCCGCGCTCGCCGCGACGAGGCCGGCCGTCACCGGCACGAGTCCCAGCTGCGCAAAGCGGCGCCAAGGACGGTCCTTGAAGCGGTCCCACGCATACAGCGCGAGGATCGTCAGGAGCGACGACGGCCCGAACTTCGCAATCGACGTGACGAGCATGCCGGCCCAGCCGGCCACATGCCAGCCGATCAGCGTGACGATCATCTGGTTCGGGCCGGGCGCGGCTTGAGCGAGCGCGAACAGCGCGCTGAACTCGCTGGCCGGCATCCAGTGATGCACGTCGACCACCTGCCGCTGCATCTCCGGAAGGATCGTATTGCCGCCGCGGAACGCGAGCGGCGACAGCTGACTAAAAATCGCCGCAAGGGAATCGAGCATGTCGTTCATTGCGCGCTCCTTGCAGCAAGATAAATGCTGAGCGGCGTGAGCACAAGCATCGTCGGCGGCAGCGGCAGTCGCAGCATCGACGAGTGCGCGGCGCGCGAGCGCGGCTTCGGGTGAGGTGAGTTCGTTCAGATTGCGAGCTTCGAGTACCAGCTGAGCACGTTAGCGCCGGACGGCAAGCGTGCAAACGATTTGTTCGCCAATCCGGTTGACAGTCAGCGCGCCGCAAACTGGCCTGCTAAACGAAAGCGGGCAGCCCGAAGGCTGCCCGCCATGTGCGCGACGATGGGCATCGTGCTACGCGCAATGCGAGGCGCGCAGCCTCTTGCCATCACAGGTAGAACATCCGGTCTTCTTCCGACTTGACCGGATGAACTTCGCCTTCCTCGCGGTCTTCGTAGAACTTGAGCACCGCTTCGAGCACCTGGTCCGGATTGTCGATCACCTGCATCAGATCGATGTCGGTCGGATTGATCAAACCCATCGGAATCAGAGCGCTCTTGAACCACGCGAGCAGACCTTCCCAGAACTCGGCGCCGACCAGAATGATCGGCACATGGCGCGACTTCTTGGTCTGGATCAGCGTGAGCACTTCGGCCAGTTCGTCGAGCGTGCCGAAGCCGCCGGGCATCACGATCACCGCGTCCGAGTTCTTTACGAACGTGACCTTGCGCGTGAAGAAATGGCGGAAGCGCAGCGAGATGTCCTGCCACTGGTTGCCCGACTGCTCGTGCGGCAACTCGATGTTCAGACCAACCGAAGGCGCCTTGCCCGCATGCGCGCCCTTGTTGGCCGCTTCCATGATGCCGGGGCCGCCGCCGGAGATCACCGCGAAGCCAGCATCCGACAATTTGCGCGCGATCTGCGTGGCGAGTTTGTAGTACGGCGAGTTCGGTTTCAGGCGCGCCGAACCGTAGATGCTGACCGCCGGGCGAATCTCCGACAGGTACTCGGTCGCCTCGATAAACTCTGCCATAATCGTGAACATCTGCCACGATGCGCGGGCTTTCTTGGCCGTTGCGCGCTCTTGATCTGCGAGCGATCGCAGACTCGGAATCACTTTTCTCTTAGTCATAATGCCTGAAGAACGAAGCCTTGAAGGTAAGACCCTGCTGTTGGTCGACGGTTCGAGTTATCTGTACCGGGCCTACCATGCGATGCCTGATCTGCGCGGTCCCGAGGGTGGCCCGACGGGTGCGCTCTACGGGATGATCAACATGCTGCGGCGCATGCGCAAGGAAGTCACAGCAGAGTATAGCGCGTGCGTGTTCGACGCCAAGGGCAAAACGTTTCGCGACGACTGGTATCCGGAATACAAGGCGAACCGTCCGTCGATGCCGGAAGATCTTGCCCGTCAGATCGAGCCGATTCACGTCGCGGTGCGTGCGCTCGGCTGGCCGCTGCTGATGATCGATCGCGTCGAAGCGGATGACGTGATCGGCACGCTGTGCACCGAAGCGGAAAAGCTCGGCATGAACGTGGTCGTGTCGACCGGCGACAAGGACCTCGCGCAGCTCGTGTCGAACCGCGTGACGCTCGTCAATACGATGACCAACGAAACGCTCGACCGCGACGGCGTGGTCGCGAAGTTCGGTGTGCCGCCGGAGCGCATCATCGATTATCTGTCGCTGATCGGCGATACCGTCGACAACGTGCCGGGCGTCGAGAAGTGCGGTCCGAAAACCGCGGTCAAATGGCTGACGCAATATGAGTCGCTAGATGGCATCGTCGGGCATGCGAGCGAGATCAAGGGCGCGGTCGGCGAGAATCTGCGCCGCGCGCTGGACTTTTTGCCGATGGCGCGCAAGCTCGTCACAGTCGAGCGTCATTGCGATCTGACCGGGCACATCGTGTCGATCGAGGAGAGTTTGCCGAGCCTTCCCGAATCGCGCGAAGAGTTGCGCGAGGTGTTCACGCGCCACGGCTTCAAGACGTGGCTGCGCGAAGTCGAAATCGCCGATGCGGTCGAAGGTCCGGAAACCGACGTGTCCCCCGCGTTGTCCGTCGATCACGAGCGCCACTACGAGACCGTGCAAACATGGGAGCAGCTCGACGCGTGGCTCGACAGGATCAATGCGGCCGAGCTGACCTCGTTCGATACCGAGACCACGTCGCTCGATCCGATGATCGCGCAGATCGTCGGCTTGTCGCTGTCGGTCGAAGCGGGCCGCGCCGCGTATGTGCCGCTCGCGCATCGCGGCCCCGACGCGCCGGTGCAGCTGCCGCGCGACGAAGTGCTCGCGAAGCTCAAGCCGTGGCTCGAAAGCGCCGGCCACAAGAAGGTCGGCCAGCATCTGAAGTACGACGAACAGGTGCTCGCGAATTACGGCATCGAAATGCGCGGCGTCGAGCATGACACGCTGCTCGAGTCGTACGTGCTCGAATCGCATCGCACGCACGACATGGACAGCCTCGCGCTGCGTCATCTCGGCGTGAAGACGATCAAGTACGAAGAGGTCGCGGGCAAGGGCGCGCAGCAGATCGGCTTCGACGAAGTCGCGCTCGACAAAGCCGCCGAATATGCGGCCGAAGACGCAGACATCACGCTGCGTTTGCATCAGGCCTTGTATCCGCAGATCGCCGCGGAGAAGTCGCTCGACCACGTGTATCGCGAGATCGAAGTGCCGACTTCGCGCGTACTGCGCAAGATGGAGCGGACCGGCGTGCTGATCGACGCGGAGAAGCTGCGTCAGCAGAGCAGTGAGATCGCCACGCGTCTGATCGAACTCGAAGGCAAGGCGTACGAACTGGCCGGCGGCGAATTCAACCTCGGCTCGCCAAAGCAGATTGGTCAGATTTTCTTCGAGAAGCTCGAACTGCCGGTCATCAAGAAGACGCCGAGCGGTGCGCCTTCCACCGACGAAGAGGTGTTGCAGAAGCTCGCCGAAGACTATCCGCTGCCGAAGATTCTGCTCGAACATCGCGGCCTGTCGAAACTGAAGTCGACCTATACCGACAAGCTGCCGCGCATGGTCAATCCGCACACCGGCCGCGTGCATACGAACTACGCGCAGGCCGTCGCGGTGACGGGGCGGCTCGCATCGAACGATCCAAACCTGCAGAACATTCCGGCGCGTACCGGCGAAGGTCGGCGCATCCGCGAGGCGTTCATCGCGCCGCTCGGGCACAAGCTCGTCTCCGCCGATTATTCGCAGATCGAATTGCGCATCATGGCCCACATCTCGGGCGACGAATCGTTGTTGCGCGCGTTTTCGCAGGGCGAGGACATTCACCGCGCGACCGCGTCGGAAATCTTCAGCGTGACGCCGCTCGAAGTGTCGAGCGATCAGCGGCGCGTCGCGAAGGTCATCAACTTTGGGCTCATCTACGGCATGAGCGCGTTCGGACTCGCGTCGAACCTCGGCATCACGCGCGACGCGGCGAAGATTTATATCGACCGCTACTTCGCGCGCTATCCCGGCGTCGCGCGCTATATGGACGAGACGCGTTTGAGCGCGAAGGCGAAGGGCTACGTCGAAACGGTGTTCGGCCGTCGTCTGTGGCTGCCCGAGATCAACGGCGGCAACGGTCCGCGCCGCCAGGCCGCCGAGCGTGCCGCGATCAACGCGCCGATGCAGGGCACCGCGGCTGACCTGATCAAGCTTTCGATGATCGCCGTGCAGAACTGGATCGAAGACTCGAAGATCGGCACGCGGATGATCATGCAGGTGCATGACGAACTGATTCTCGAAGTGCCCGACGCTGAGTTGTCCGAAGTCCGCAAGCGCCTGCCAGAACTGATGTGCGGCGTCGCCGCGCTGAAGGTGCCGCTCGTCGCCGAGGTCGGTGCGGGCCTGAACTGGGAGGAAGCGCATTGACATGCCCGTGACATGCGCACGATAACGTCGTGCGCATGTGACACATGGGTTTTGGCGACTTGTGACTTCTTAGGCGGGTCGAGGACAATCGGTTCAGGACGGCGCATTCATGCGCAGCGTCGCGACAGATAATTCATCGGCTACACGGAGAAGTGCCATGCATCGATTTATCGTCGTTGGCGGAGGTGCGGGAGGATTGGAACTGGCGACGCGTCTTGGCGATCGCTATGGGGCCGACAAGAAGGGGCGCAGCGCGCAGGCCCAGGTCACGCTGGTCGACCGCTATCCGACGCATATCTGGAAGCCGCTGCTGCACGAGGTGGCGGCGGGCAGCATGGACCCGTTCACGCAGGAGCTCCCGTACGCGGCGCAGGCGCGCTGGCATGGCTTCGCATTCCAGCAAGGCGACCTGACCGCACTCGACCGCACGAACCGACGCATTACGCTCGGCACCGTGCTGGACGACGACGGCGCTGAACTGCTGCCCGAACGCGAGCTCGAGTACGACACGCTGATCATCGCGATCGGCAGTACCACGGCCTTCTTCGGCGTCAAGGGAGCGGCCGAATTCTCCATTGCACTGGATACGGTTAGCGAGGCAGAGCGTTTCCGCAAGCGCCTGATCGCGGCGTGCATGCGCGCCGAGCATCAGGCACACGAGCCCGTCGAGTCGAGACCGGGACCCGGCACGTGGACGTCCAGCGAGCCGCGCATTCAGGTGGCGATCGTCGGCGGCGGCGCGACGGGGGTCGAGTTGTCGGCGGAGTTGCGCAATACCGCGCAGGTGTTGTCCGCGTATGGCTTGCACAAGCTCGATCCGCGGCATGACGTCGGCATCGTGCTGATCGAGGCGGGGCCGCGCATTCTGCCCGCGTTGCAGGAGCGCGTTTCCACGGCCACCGCCGAATTGCTGACCAGGCTCGGCGTGAAGCTGATGATCGGCGAGACGGTGGCCGAGGTCGCGCCGGGCTACATCCGCACCGCGAGCGGTCACACCGTGCGGGCCGATCTGACCGTGTGGGCGGCGGGCATCAAGGCGCCGGCGGTGCTCGGTCAGCTCGACGGCTTGCCGGTCAACCGGCTCGGCCAACTGGTCGTGCGCCGTACGCTGCAAACCGGGATCGACGACAACATCTTCGCGCTCGGCGACTGCGCGGCCTGCGAGTGGCCGGGCAACGAGCGCAACGTGCCGCCGCGCGCGCAGGCCGCGCATCAGCAGGCGAGCTTTCTGATGAAAGGACTGGCGGCGCGCCTCGACAACAGGCCACTACCGGAATTCACTTATCGCGACTTCGGCTCGCTGGTCTCGCTCGGCCACTTCAGCGCGGTCGGCAATCTGATGGGCGGGGTGATTGGCGGCAATATGCTGATCGAAGGGCTGTTCGCGCGCTTCATGTACATGTCGCTGTACCGGCTGCATATCGCGGCGCTGCACGGCTATCCGCGCATGGTGCTCGACACCTTCGCGCATTGGTTGCGCCGTACCACGCTGCCGCGCGTCAAGCTGCACTGACGCGCGCGGACGATCTCCTCAGTTGAATCTGCAACGGGATGCGCGCAAGGCGTATCCTGTTGCCTCTAACAATACTTCGAGGAGCGCCCCGTGCTGAAGCCTGAAGTCGACTGTCTGATCCCGCACGTTCCTTTCGATCGGCGCACCTTCATCAAGGCGACGCTGGGCTCCGGCTTCGCGGCGGCGGTGCTGCCGGTCTCGGCGCAAACCATCCATACCGATAGCGACGGCCTCGAAGCAGGGGAGGTGGCGTTTCATTCGCTCGGTACGCTGATACCGGCCTACCGCGCGCAGCCGAAGGGCAAGACGCATCTGCCGGTGATCCTCGTCGTGCATGAGGCTTTCGGCGTGCACGAGCATATCGCGGACGTCTGCCGGCGCTTCGCGAAGCTGGGCTATCTGGCAATCGCGCCGAACCTGTTCGAGCGCGAGGGCGATCCGACCGTCTACACGAGCATCCAGCAACTGAGCGAGCAACTGCTCAGCAAGGTACCCGACGAGCAGGTGCTGGCCGACCTCGACGCAGCCGTCGCGTGGGCCGGCGAAAACGGCGGCGACCTGAACCGGCTCGGCGTGAACGGCTTCTGCTGGGGTGGGCGCATCTCGTGGCTCTATGCCGAACACAATCCGCGCGTGAAGGCGGGGGTCGCCTGGTACGGTCGCGTGACCGGCGCGAAGAATGCGATGACGCCGGCCAATCCGATCGATCTCGTCGCTGACCTTCATGCGCCGGTGCTCGGCCTGTACGGGCGCCAGGATCAAAGCAATCCGCAGGACACGCTCGAGCAGATGAAGCAGGCGATCGCGCAAGGGCCGCAAGCAGGACGCGGCTCGCAGTTCGTCGTTTATGACGACGCGGGTCACGCGTTTTTCGCCGATTACCGTCCGAGCTACAGGAAGGCCGATGCCGAGGATGGCTGGCGTCGCGCGCTCGTGTGGTTCAAGCAGCACGGCGTGGCTTGAAGCGCTGCTCGAATTCCTCGCGTCTGGTTACGACTTGCGGCGGCTCGCGCTCAAGGTTTCGCCCCCGTCGCCACCGGCCGTTTCGGGTCGGAACTCCATTCGCTCCAGGAGCCCGCGTACAACGCTGAACCATGCAGGCCGGCAACCTCCATCGCAAGCGAATTGATGCAGGCGGTCACGCCCGAGCCGCATTGCAGCACCACGTGTTCGGGCGGCGTGTCGCCGAGCAGCGCGTGGAATTCCTCACGCAGTGCGTGCGCCGGCTTGAAGCGGCCGTCGGGGGTCAGGTTGTCCTTGAAGAAGCGGTTCAGCGCGCCCGGGATATGGCCGCCGACGCGGTCGAGCGTCTCGTTTTCGCCGCGATAGCGATCGGCCGCGCGCGCATCGACGACGATTCGCTCCTTCGAACCTAGATTGCGCTCGACCGCCTGGGTATCGATAGTCACGGCGAGCGGCGCGGCCGCCTTGAAGTCGCCGGTGTTCTGCGCGGGCACGTCCTGCGTCAGCGGTTGGCCAGCCGCTTCCCATGCCTGCAGCCCGCCGTCGAGCAGCGCGACCGCGTCGTGACCGAGCCAGCGCAAAAGCCACCAGACGCGCGCTGCGTACATGCCGCCTTGTGCGTCATATGCGACGACCTGTTGACCTTGCTTCAGTCCCCGCGACTCCAGCGTTTCGACGAGCCGCGCGCGATCGGGCAGCGGATGCCGGCCGTTCGAGCCGTTCTTCGGCCCGGACAGATCGCGATCGAGATGCAGATAGTGCGCGCCCGGCAGATGGCCGGCCAGCCAGGCTTTCTCGCCCGCGTCGGTATCGGCGAGGTCGAACCGGCAGTCGATCACGAACACGCTGCCCGGCGCGGCCGTGAGCCGCTCGGCAAGATTGGTCGCGGAGATCAGGGTGGTGTAATGAGTGTGGGGCATGAGCGTCTCCTCGATACGGGCGATGGCGGCTGCGGGCCGCGTCGTTCACGCGGCTGGCGCATGGCCGGTCTATATCGGTAGTCTAAACAAAAAAAGACGGGTCGAAGCCCGTCTTTCCTTGAGTCGATCGATGCGCCACGCGGCGCGGATCAGATCGTGCCGAGTTCGCGCCGCAGAAACTCGTGGAAGTGCTGCATACCGTCTTCCATCGGGCTCTGATACGGTCCGACCTGTGATTCGCCGCGCTCCATCAACGCGAGGCGGCCCGCGTCCATGCGCTCGGCGATCTCGTCGTCTTCGCGGGCTGTCTCCATATAGGCGGCGCGCTCGGCTTCGACGAAGTCGCGCTCGAACAGCGCGATTTCCTCGGGGTAATAGAACTCCACCACGTTGGTGGTCTTCTGCGGACCGCGCGGAATCAGCCACGACACGACCAGCACGTGCGGATACCACTCGATCATGATGCCTGGGTAGTACACCATCCAGATCGCGCCGAACTCGGGCGGATTGCCGTCGCGAAAGCGCAGCACTTCGTCGTGCCACCTGCGATACGTCGGGCTGCCCGGTTGCTCGAGCGCCTTGTGCACGCCGACCGTCTGCACGCTGTACCAGTCGCCGAACTCCCACGTCAGATCGTCGCAATTGACGAAGCTGCCGAGGCCCGGATGGAACGGTGCGACGTGATAGTCCTCCAGATAGACCTCGATGAAGGTCTTCCAGTTGTAGTTGCACTCATGGACTTCGACGTGATCGAACATGAAGCCCGAGAAATCGAAATGGCGCTTGGTGCCGAGGCGTGCGAGATCTTTCGCGACATCCCGACCTTGAGCCTCGAACAGCAGACCCTGCCAGTTCTGCAGTGGCGTGGCGCCGAGATTCAGGCACGGGTTGTCGGCGAAATGGGGCGCGCCGAGCAGCTCGCCCTTCAGGTCGTACGTCCAGCGATGCAGCGGACAGACGATGTTCTGCGTCTGGCCGCGGCCGTTGAGCATGATGGCTTGCCGGTGGCGGCACACGTTCGACAGCAACTCGACTTGCGACTGCTGGTTACGGACGAGTACCCGCCCCTCGCGTTCGCTGGGCAAGGCAAAATAATCCCCCGCTTCGGGCACCATGAGATCGTGGCCGATGTAGCGAGGACCTTTCTTGAAAAGGGTGTCGATTTCGCGCGTAAGAAGCGCTTCGTCAAAGTAAGCCGTGACTGGCAGCTGGCTGTGAACAGACCGCAACTGCAATGCATTGCTCAGATTGGACATTCCCACTCCCGATGAAGACGTGAAAGCAGTGAACAACCCAACCATCGAAGATTCGATTTAGGGAGCCCGCAATTATACCCGTTTCCCTGTGACAGGGGCACTTAAGTCCCTGATTTGGGTTAAAAATGTCAAGAAAGTTCGGCATTTTCGCCGCAGACCTCGAGCTTTTTTTCTGCGAGACTTCAGGGTCGAAGCGGGGCAAGGGTGGGCATCGGACAGGCTCGAAGCGAGACAGCACGGCGGGGCGCAGGCCGGCGAGCGGATCGAAAATGTCGCTTTTGCCGTAGAATGTCCGACTTGTTTTAATTTTGCGACTATTCATGGCGAAGACCGCATCGAACGATTCCGCCGCCGCACCAGCCGAAAGCGGCGATAGCGCGCCGCTGCCGGAGAACTACGAGGCCGCGCAGACCGAACTGGAAGAGCTCGTCGCGCGCATGGAAGGCGGCAGTCTGAGCCTCGAGGAATCGCTGGCCGCTTACCGTCGCGGGGCGACACTTGTCGCATTCTGTCAACAGCAGCTCGAAAAGGTCGAGCAGCAGGTGCGGGTCCTCGATGGCGAGACCCTCAAGCCGCTGCCCATGAATACCGCAGGAACAGCCGCGACTGAGAGCGGGGACGACCTATGACATTCGAACAATGGACGCGCTCGGTGCTCGAACGCGTCGAAACGGCTCTGGAACACTATCTGCCGGCCGAGACGACCGAACCCGCCAGGTTGCACGAGGCGATGCGCTATGCGGTGCTCGGCGGCGGCAAGCGGGTGCGGCCGCTCCTGTGCCACGCGGCCGGCGAGCTGACCGGCGCGCGTGCCGAATGCCTCGATGCGGCGGCGGCGGCGCTGGAAATGATTCACGTGTACTCGCTCGTGCACGACGACATGCCCTGCATGGACGACGACGAACTGCGCCGCGGCAAGCCGACGGTCCACGTCAAGTATGACGAAGCGACCGCGCTGCTGGTTGGCGACGCGCTGCAGTCGCAAGCATTCATCGTGCTCACGTCCGACGTACTCGGCCGGCCGCAGCAGGCCTCGCTCGTACGCGAACTCGCGCTCGCAAGCGGCTCGATCGGCATGTGCGGCGGCCAGGCCATCGATCTGGCGAGCGTCGGCCACACGCTGACCCGCCCGCAGCTCGAGACCATGCATCGCATGAAGACCGGCGCGCTGCTGCGCGCGGCCGTGCGCATGGGCGCATTGGCCGGCGAGACGCCGGACGCGCAGGGTCTGGCGTCGCTCGACGCCTACGCCGCCGCGGTCGGTCTTGCGTTTCAGGTCGTCGACGACATTCTCGACGTCACGACCGACTCCGCAACGCTCGGCAAGACCGCCGGCAAGGACGCGAAGGACGGCAAGCCGACCTACGTGTCGATTATTGGGCTCGACGCGTCGCGCGCGCTCGCGGCGCAACTGCGCGGCGACGCGCACGCCGCGCTCGCGCCGTTCGGCGCGCGCGCGCAGCGTCTTGCCGAACTGGCCGACCTGGTGGTGAACCGGGTCAGCTGAACGCGAAAGCCCGCCGCCGCGCACCCTCCATCCCCGGGGTGCATGTATGAAGTGCGGGCGCGTAAGTTTTCCTACAATGGAACGACGATGTACGACTTGCTGAAAACCATCGACGACCCGGCAGCCCTGCGCCGCCTCGATCGCCGCCAATTGCAACCGCTTGCCGACGAGTTGCGTGCCTTCGTGCTCGACAGCGTATCGCAGACGGGCGGCCATCTCTCGTCCAACCTCGGCACGGTCGAGTTGACCATCGCGCTGCACTACGTCTTCGATACGCCGCACGACCGGATCGTCTGGGACGTCGGCCATCAGACCTATCCGCACAAAATCCTGACCGGTCGTCGCGACCAGATGCACACGCTGCGTCAGTTGGGCGGCATCTCGGGCTTCCCGAAGCGCGACGAATCGGAATACGACACCTTCGGCACCGCGCACTCGAGCACGTCGATTTCGGCCGCGCTCGGCATGGCGATCGCGAGCAAGCTGCAAGGCGACAACCGCATGGGCATCGCCGTGATCGGCGACGGCGCGATGACGGCCGGCATGGCCTTCGAGGCAATGAACAACGCGGGCGTCGAAGACGACGTGCCGCTGCTCGTGATCCTCAACGACAACGACATGTCGATCTCGCCGCCGGTCGGCGCGCTGAATCGCCATCTCGCGCGTCTGATGTCTGGGCGCTTCTATGCGGCCGCGCGCGCGGGCGTCGAGCGCGTGCTGCGCGTCGCGCCGCCGGTGCTCGATCTCGCGCGCAAGCTCGAGGAGCACGCGAAGGGCATGATCGTGCCGGCTACGCTGTTCGAAGAGTTCGGCTTCAACTACATAGGGCCGATCGACGGTCACGATCTCGATTCGCTGATTCCGACGCTGCAAAACATCAAGGAACTGCGCGGGCCGCAATTCCTGCACGTGGTCACGAAGAAAGGCCAGGGCTACAAGCTGGCCGAGGCTGATCCGGTGCTGTACCACGGCCCCGGCAAGTTCAATCCGGCCGAGGGTATCAAACCGGCCGCGACGCCGTCGAAAAAGACCTACACGCAGGTGTTCGGCGAGTGGCTGTGCGACGCGGCCGAGCTCGACTCGCGCGTGATCGGCATTACGCCGGCAATGCGTGAAGGCTCGGGCATGGTCGAGTTCGAAAGGCGCTTCCCGGATCGTTACTTCGACGTCGGCATCGCCGAGCAGCACGCGGTGACGTTCGCGGGCGGCCTTGCCGCGGACGGCATGAAGCCGGTCGTCGCGATCTATTCGACCTTTCTGCAACGCGCGTATGACCAGCTGATTCACGACGTCGCGCTGCAAAACCTGCCGGTGGTGTTCGCAATCGATCGTGCGGGTCTCGTTGGTGCGGACGGCGCGACGCATGCGGGCGCGTACGACCTCGCGTTCATGCGGTGTATTCCGAACATGACCGTGATGGCGCCGTCGGACGAAAACGAGTGCCGCCAGATGCTGTACACCGCGTTGCAGCAGTCGCATCCGACCGCTGTGCGCTACCCGCGCGGCGCGGGTACCGGGGTCGCAACGGTCAAGCAGATGGCCGCGTTGCCGCTCGGCAAGGGCGAAGTGCGTCGCGAGACGTCGGCGCCGGCCGGCAAACGCATCGCGATTCTCGCGTTCGGCACGATGGTCGCGCCGTCGCTCGCGGCCGCCGAGCAACTCGACGCCACCGTCGCGAACATGCGCTTCGTGAAGCCGCTCGACACCGAACTCGTGCGCAAGCTGGCCGAGACGCATGACGCGATCGTCACCGTCGAGGAAGGCTGCATCATGGGTGGCGCGGGTTCGGCGTGCGTCGAAGCCCTGCTCGCAAGTGGGGTTATGCGTCCCGTACTACAATTGGGCCTCCCCGATCGGTTCATCGATCACGGGGACCCGGCCAAGCTGCTCGCCGCGTGCGGTCTCGACGCCGCGGGTATCGCCCGGTCGATCCGCGAACGCTTCCTTGCGAGCGGCGCGGTCGGCGGTCAGTCGTCCGTGAAGCGCGTCGCGTAAAGCGCTGTCGGCTGTCGTGCCGTCGTAGGTGCGACTCATGCCGCCGTCATGCGACGGCGGCTTCGGCAATCTCCAGTTTGAACCGACGGGTGTTGCGGCCCGTCACCCAACGCCGGCGCGAGCCGGCGTTCGCCGTTGCGCGCACTGATCCGCATGGCCGATGGGTGCCTCGCACTCGCTGCGCGATAGTCGCCGATGCAGCGAGACCTTGGCGCAGCCCGGCGCTTTCCAGAAAGGACAAAAGAATGAATCAGATGAATCCCGCTTTCGTGATGCCCGACGTGCAAAGCACCCCCGACACGCGTCAGATTCCGATCCAGCGGGTCGGCGTGAGGGGCGTGCGTCATCCGTTGACGATTCGCACGCAAGGTGGCGAAGTGCAGCCGTCGGTCGGCACGTGGAATCTCGACGTGCATCTGCCGGCCGAGCAGAAGGGCACCCACATGTCGCGCTTCGTCGCGTTGCTCGAAGAGAACAAGGCGCCGCTCGAACCGGCCACGTTCCGCACGATGCTCGCGGCTATGCTCGAAAAACTCGAGGCCGAGGCGGGCCGCATCGAAGTGTCGTTCCCGTACTTCGTGAACAAGACCGCGCCGGTGTCGGGCGTGCAGAGCTTGCTCGATTATGAAGTCACGCTGACCGGCGAGACCCGCCATGGCGCGACGCGGGTGTTCCTGAGGGTGCTGGTGCCGGTCACGAGCCTGTGCCCGTGCTCGAAGAAGATCTCGCAGTACGGCGCGCACAATCAGCGTTCGCACGTGACGATCGATGCCGAGCTGAGCGGCGACGTCGCTGTCGAAGAGTTGATCCGTATCGCCGAGGAAGAAGCGTCGTGTGAACTGTGGGGCCTGCTCAAGCGCCCGGACGAGAAGTTCGTCACCGAGCGCGCGTATGAAAATCCGAAGTTCGTCGAAGACCTCGTGCGCGACGTTGCCCAGCGTCTGAATGCCAACGAGCGCATCGTCGCGTATGTGCTCGAAGCGGAGAACTTCGAGTCGATTCACAATCACAGCGCGTATGCGGTGATCGAGCGGGACAAGCGCCTCGCCTGATACGTTCCTGATCGCTCCACGCCGTTTCGTTGCGAAAGCATTGAAGCGAAAAGCCGCTTGTAAAGCGGCTTTTTGTCCTCTTGGGGCGGCGGTTCAGTGCGCGAGCGACGTCAGATCCCAACGCGGCTTCACGGTGAACGCGTAGTCGTGGCCGGCCTGTTCGGGCCAGCGTTGCAAACGCAGCGCGCCGGCCAGCGCGATCATCGCCCCGTTGTCCGTGCACAGCGACAGGTCCGGGTAGTGGACGTAGAAATTGCGCTTCTGCGCGGCGGCCGACAGCGCTTCGCGCAATTGCCGGTTCGCGCCGACGCCGCCCGCCACCACCAGCCGGTTCAGCTTCGTGCGCTTGAGCGCCGCTAGAGATTTCGCGGCCAGCACGTCGACGGCGGCATCGACGAAACCGCGCGCGAGGTCGGCCTTGGCCTGCTCGCAGATGTTCGCACCGCCCAGCCGGTTCGCGTGCGTGAGCACGGCGGTCTTCAGGCCGCTGAAGCTGAAATCGAGGTCGCCGGAATGCAGCATCGGGCGCGGCAGCACGACTGCGCCGGGTGTACCGAACTCGGCCATGCGCGAGACTTCGGGGCCCCCCGGATAGCCGAGGCCCAGCAGCTTGGCGGTTTTGTCGAAGGCTTCGCCGGCGGCGTCGTCGAGCGTCTCGCCGAGCGTCTCGTAGAAGCCGACGTCCGTCACGCGCATCAACTGCGTGTGGCCGCCCGAGACCAGCAGCGCGACGAACGGGAACGGCGGCGGCTCGTCGACGAGCAGCGGCGACAGCAGATGCCCTTCGAGATGGTGAATGCCCACGGTCGGCTTGTTCCACGCCATCGCCAGCGAATTCGCGACGCTCGCGCCGACCAGCAGCGCGCCCGCGAGCCCGGGCCCTTGCGTGTAAGCGATCGCGTCGATGTCGCCGCGCGCGACGCCGGCGCGCTGCATCACCTCTTCGAGCAGCGGCAGCGCGCGGCGGATATGGTCGCGCGATGCAAGCTCCGGCACGACGCCGCCGTACTCCCGATGCATCGCAATCTGCGAATGCAGCGCGTGCGCGAGCAGGCCGCGCTCCGTGTCGTAGAGCGCGAGACCGGTTTCGTCGCAGGAGCTTTCGATGCCGAGAACGAGCATGATGAATCGCTTGAGACGGGCGCGCGCGTCGCGCGTCCGGAGGTGAAAGGTAAGCCACAAAGTATACCAGCGCGGACAGGCAGCCGCAGGCGGCCGGCTGGCCACGGGCATGGACGCGAGGGCCCGGCAGGTACAATGCGGCCCCATGGAATCCTTCGATATCGCGGTGATCGGCGCGGGCGCGGCCGGCATGATGTGCGCGGCCGTGGCCGGTCAACTCGGCCGGCGTGTGGCGCTGATCGACCACTCGCAGCGTCTCGCGGAAAAAATCCGCATTTCCGGCGGTGGCCGGTGCAACTTCACGAATCTGTATGCGGGGCCGGCCAATTATCTGTCGGCGAATCCGCATTTTTGCCGCTCGGCGCTCGCGCGCTATACGCCGCGCGATTTCATGGCGCTGCTGAAGCAGCATCGCGTGACATGGCACGAGAAGCACAAGGGCCAGCTGTTCTGCGATCAGTCGAGCGACGCGGTCATCGACGTGCTGAAGAACGAGTGCGACGCCGGCGGGGTTGCATGGCGCACGCCGCTGTCGGTCGAAGAGGTGCGCCAGGACGCCGAAGGACAGTTCCTGCTCGGCACGACGGCGGGCACGATCGCCGCCCGTGCGCTCGTGATCGCGACGGGCGGTCTGTCGATCCCGAAGATCGGCGCGACCGATTTCGCGTACCGGATCGCCAGGCAGTTCGGCCACAAGTTGATCGACACGCGTCCCGCGCTGGTTCCGCTGACCTTCGCTCCGGCCGACTGGGAGCCGTTCGCGGCGCTATCGGGCGTGTCGCTTGAAGTACAGCTGTCGACTGGCAATACGAAGACCGGCGCCGAATTCACCGAAGATCTGCTGCTCACGCACCGCGGCCTGTCGGGCCCAGGCGTGCTGCAGATCTCGAGCTACTGGCAGCCCGGCGAGCCGATTCACATCAATCTGCTGCCGGAGCGCGACGCCGCGACTGCGCTCATCGACGCGAAAAGCGGCACGAAGCGGCAGATCGCCAATCTGCTATCGGAATGGGTGCCGCAGCGGCTCGCGCACGTGTGGCTCGACACTCACCAGGTGGCCGCCGAGGCCCGCGTCGCCGATCTGCCGGACAAGGCGCTGCGCGGCATCGGTGAGGCGCTGTCGCGCTGGACCGTCACGCCGAACGGCACCGAGGGTTATCGCAAGGCCGAAGTGACGCGCGGCGGGGTCGATACGCGCGGTTTGTCATCGACCACGATGATGAGCGCGCGGGTGCCGGGCCTCTACTTCATCGGCGAGGCGGTCGACGTGACCGGTTGGCTCGGCGGCTACAACTTCCAGTGGGCGTGGGCGTCGGGTGTCGCGGCGGGCGAGGCGGCGGCCGAATATGCCCGGGGGCTTGACGGCGCAATGGCTTTGTGAGAAAGCTCTGCTATACTCCTGAACCTTTACAAAGTTCCGTTATTGAAAAATGACGACCATCCGCGTAAAAGACAATGAGCCGTTCGAAGTCGCCATGCGCCGTTTCAAGCGCACCATGGAGAAAAACGGCTTACTGACGGAACTTCGCGCTCGCGAGTTTTACGAGAAACCTACAGCCGAACGCAAGCGCAAGAAAGCGGCGGCGGTGAAGCGTCATTTCAAGCGTCTGCGTGGCCAGATGCTGCCAAGGAAGCTCTACTGATTCTGGCGTTGCCCGCTGTACACGGCGCGGCAGCATCCAAGCCGATGGCGGCACGACAGGTGTCATCATGACAAACCCGGCCCATCGGGCCAACCGGCAGGGTCGCATCCACTACGCAAAATTGCGCCAACCCGCTTGAGGAAGAAGTCCCAAGCGGGTTTTTGTGCTGATGCGGCGGTATCGCCGCCGTCGACCGGCCGGTTTTTCAACTTTTCAACGCAATTCAGGTGAGTGATGAGTCTCAAGGACCGGATCAACGACGATATGAAAGCCGCCATGCGGGCGCGCGAGACCGAACGTCTCGGGACGATCCGCCTGCTGCTCGCCGCGATCAAGCAGCGTGAAGTCGATGAGCGGGTCACGCTCGACGATGCCGCCATAACCTCCGTCATCGACAAGATGATCAAGCAGCGCAAGGATTCGATCAGCCAGTTCGAGGCCGCAGGACGTACGGATCTTGCGGACAAGGAAAAGGCCGAGTTGGCCATTCTTTCCGCGTACATGCCTGAGCAGATGTCCGAAGCGGAAATCGTTGCCGAGGTGCAGGCGGCGGTCGCGCAAACCGGCGCTGCCGGCCCGCAGGACATGGGCAAGGTGATGGGCGTGCTGAAGCCGAAGCTGGCCGGGCGCGCCGACATGACCGCCGTCTCCGCACAGGTCAAGGCCGCGCTCGCTAAGTAACTCTGTCGATTTGTCCGGGTCGCGCGCCTCCTGAAGGCGAGGCGCGGGGCCCGGGCGCGGTGTCGAGCCCGGGCTCCGGGCTTGGATTTTGAAGCTTTCCAGGCAGCGTCATTTACTGTGATCCCACCGTCATTCCTGCAGGACCTGCTCAACCGCGTCGATATCGTCGACGTGGTCGGCCGGTATGTGCAGCTGAAAAAGGGCGGCGCGAACTTCATGGGGCTGTGCCCGTTTCACAACGAGAAGAGCCCCTCGTTTACCGTTAGTCCGACTAAACAGTTTTATCACTGCTTCGGCTGCGGTGCGCATGGTACGGCCATCGGTTTCCTGATGGAACACGTGGGCGCGTCGTTTCCCGAAGCGGTCAACGAGCTCGCGCAATCGGTGGGTCTCACCGTACCGCACGAGCCTTCTCCCGGATATGGCGGCGGCGGTGGTGGCGGAGCTGGCGGCGGCTACGCGCCGGCGGCATCGAAGGCCGTGACAACCGCGCTGTCCGATCTCATGCAGACCGCCTGCGACTACTACCGTAAGCAACTGCGCGGTGCGCCGGGCGCGATCCAATATTTGAAGAAGCGCGGCCTGACCGGCGAAGTCGCCGCGCGCTTCGGTCTCGGCTATGCGCCGGACGGGTGGCAAAACCTCGAGGCGGCGTTCCCGAACTATCGCGACGACGCCCTGGTCGAAGCGGGTCTCGTGATCGTCAGCGAAAAGTCGGACGCGCAGGGTCAGAACCGCCGCTACGACCGCTTTCGCGAGCGGATCATGTTCCCGATCCGCAATGTCAAAGGGCAGGTGATCGGCTTCGGCGGCCGCGTGCTCGACGGCGGCGAGCCAAAGTATTTGAATTCACCGGAAACGCCGCTGTTTAACAAGGGAAGCGAGCTGTACGGGCTGTTCGAGGCGCGTCTTGCGATTCGAGAGCAACATTACGTGCTGGTCGTCGAAGGTTATATGGACGTGGTCGCGCTGGCCCAATTGGGCTTCCAGAACGCCGTCGCGACCCTCGGCACCGCTTGCACGCCGATTCATGTGCAGAAACTGATGCGCCAGACCGATACGGTCATCTTCAGTTTCGACGGCGACGCGGCCGGCCGGCGCGCCGCGCGTCGCGCGCTCGATGCGTGCCTGCCGCACGCCGCCGACAACCGGACGATCCGTTTCCTGTTCCTGCCCAGCGAGCATGATCCCGACAGCTACGTGCGCGAGTTCGGCACCGAGGCTTTCGCCGAGCAGGTCGAACGGGCGATGCCGTTGTCGCAGTTCATGCTCAACGAGGTGTTGACCGGCAAGGAGCTCGATCAGCCCGAAGGCAAGGCCCGCGCGCTGTTCGACGCGAAACCGCTGCTGCAGGCGTTGCCGGCCAATGCGCTGCGCGCGCAGATCATGCATATGTTCGCAGACCGGCTCGATGTGCCATTCAGCGAAGTCGCGGCGCTTTGCGAAGTCGACGCGCGGATCGCGGCCGCGTCGCGCAAGGCGCCGGCCCGCAAGGACCGGCGCAGCGTGACCGGCATCGAGGAAAAGACGCTGCGCAATCTGGTGATGTATCCGCGCACGGTCGCGATGCTCGACGAAGCGGCCGAAGAGGCGCTGCTCACCGTGACCCGGCACGGCGAACTGTTCGCGGAAGTGACGACGCACGCGCGAGCCCTAGGCGATTCGGCAGCGTTCCAGTTGTTGTCCGATCTCTTGCGAAATGGCGCGAACGCCCCAACTTTCGAGGAAATCTTTCGCAAAATTCTAGACTATGATGAAAACGTCCGGGATTTGCTGCTGAAAGACCCGCAGGACGCGGCCGTCATCGAGGAACGGCGCGAGCAGGAACGAATTGTCGGCGAGGAGCTGAAAGCCGCGATTTTGAAGATGCGATACGACGCTTATTGCGATCGTCTCGAACAGCTTTCGCGACAGTCGCGGCATACGCCGGAAGAGTTTGCCGAGTTTTCGGAGCTCAACCGGAAGCGGGCCGACATGAAGCGTCAACTCGGGCTGTAGCGGAGAGGCCGAAACCTCGGGTGGTATAATCAAAAGTTTCTAGCGGTTTGTTTTTCAAGGGTTTTCCTAGCAAAGGCGAAAGGCGATGCGATGGCAAAGACGACAGGCGGAAATCATGCAACGGGCTCACGCGCTAAAGAGCGCACCGGAAAAGTTACCGAAGCCAGGCTGACTGCATCCGCCAGAAGAACGTCTGCTGTCAGCGTTGCACCGGCTGCCGGGAAGAAGTCGTCGACCACTGCGGCCGCGCAGGCCGCACCGGTTCGGGCGGCGAAAGCTGTAGCACCGCCGGCTGCCAAGCGGGCGGGTGTCAGAAGCGCAAGGGAAGCGGCTGCCGTTCAGGACGATGCGGTAGCGCGCGTGACTTCAGTATCCACGGTTCAACCGGCTGTTGTCCAACAGCCGGGGGTCGAGACTACAGCCGGTACGGCGAACTCCATGACGAAAAAGCTGAATGAAGTACCCGTCGATGACGATGCAACCCAGACCGAAGAAACCGCTGCCGCCGCACCGGGCAAGCCGGAGAAGGTCAAGGCTCGCGACCGTCGTGCAAAGGAAAAAGCGCTGCTGAAGGATGCGTTCGCGTCGTCGCAGCCTGGCACGGTGGAGGAACTCGAGGAGCGTCGCTCCAAGCTGCGCGCCCTGATCAAGCTCGGCAAGGAGCGCGGCTTCCTCACGTACGCTGAAATCAACGATCACCTGCCGGACAACTTCACCGAGACCGAGGCGATCGAAGGCATCATCAGCACGTTCAACGACATGGGCGTCGCGGTCTACGAACAGGCCCCGGACGCTGAAACGCTGCTGCTCAACGACAACGCGCCCGCGGCTTCGTCAGACGACGAAGTCGAAGAGGAAGCTGAAGTCGCGCTGTCCACCGTCGACTCCGAATTTGGCCGCACCACCGATCCCGTGCGTATGTACATGCGCGAAATGGGCACGGTCGAGCTGCTTACGCGTGAAGGCGAAATCGAAATCGCGAAGCGCATCGAAGACGGCCTGAAGCACATGGTGATGGCGATCTCCGCGTGCCCGACCACGATCGCCGACATTCTCGCGATGGCCGAGCGCGTCGCCAACGACGAAGCGCGCATCGACGAACTCGTCGACGGTCTGATCGACGCCGACGCGGCAGACGCCGACGGCTTCTCCGCGCAGGAGGCGGAAGCGATCGAGAATGAAGACGAGGAAGCCGAGGAAGAGGACGAAGAGGACGAGGAAGAAGACGATGGCGCGGCGCAAGCCACCGCCAACGCCGCGCAGCTCGAAGCGCTGCGGCGCGCGTCGCTCGAAAAATTCGCGTCGATCAGCGAATGGTTCGACAAGATGCGTCGCGCGTTCGAGAAGGAAGGCTACAAGTCCAAGTCGTATCTGAAGGCGCAGGAAACTATCCAGAACGAGCTGATGACGATCCGCTTCACCGCGCGTACCGTCGAACGTCTGTGCGACACGCTGCGCGCGCAGGTGGATGAAGTGCGTCAGGTCGAGCGTCAGATCCTGCATACGGTCGTCGACAAGTGCGGCATGCCGCGTGCGGAATTCATCGCGCGTTTCCCGGGCAGCGAGACGGACCTCGAATGGGCCGACAAGATCGTCGCCGAAGGTCACGGGTATAGCGCGATCCTCACGCGCAACATTCCGGCGATCCGCGAACAGCAGCAACGTCTGCTCGATCTGCAGGCGCGCGTGGTACTGCCGCTGAAGGACCTGAAGGAAACCAACCGTCAGATGGCGGCCGGCGAGCTTAAGGCGCGCCAGGCGAAGCGCGAAATGACCGAGGCCAACCTGCGTCTCGTGATCTCGATCGCGAAGAAGTACACGAACCGCGGTCTGCAGTTCCTCGACCTGATTCAGGAAGGCAACATCGGCCTGATGAAGGCGGTGGACAAGTTCGAATACCGTCGTGGCTACAAGTTCTCCACGTATGCGACGTGGTGGATCCGTCAGGCCATTACGCGTTCGATCGCCGACCAGGCGCGCACGATCCGGATTCCGGTTCACATGATCGAAACGATCAACAAGATGAACCGCATCTCGCGTCAGATCCTGCAGGAAACCGGTCTCGAGCCGGATCCGGCGACGCTGGCCGAGAAGATGGAAATGCCGGAAGACAAGATCCGCAAGATCATGAAGATCGCGAAGGAGCCGATCTCGATGGAAACGCCGATCGGTGACGACGACGATTCTCATCTGGGCGACTTCATCGAAGATACGAACACGGTCGCCCCGGCGGATGCGGCGTTGCACGCGAGTATGCGCGACGTCGTGAAGGACGTGCTCGATTCGCTGACGCCGCGCGAAGCGAAGGTGTTGCGCATGCGTTTCGGTATCGAGATGAGCACGGATCACACGCTCGAAGAAGTCGGTAAGCAGTTCGACGTGACGCGTGAGCGAATTCGTCAGATCGAGGCGAAGGCGCTGCGCAAGCTGCGTCATCCGAGCCGTTCGGACAAGCTGAAGTCATTCCTCGAAGGGAATTGACGGCGACGGCCGCGGTTGGCCGCAAATGATGCGATCAAAGGGGCCTCCCGGTCGTTTCGCCGAAGCGAAGCGGTTGCGGAGGCTCCTTTTTCGTGTAGTATGTCGGCCAATCGACGAAACGGGCCCGGCCTTCACGACCGGGTCTTTTTTCTTGGGCTGGACGCCGTGTTGGTTGCAGGCAGTGGACTCATAATCCACCTCCGAAAGGACATCGTGGGTTCGAACCCCACCCGGCCCACCAAAGTATCGAAAAAAGGGTTCCGAATTCCGGAACCCTTTTTTGTTTTTGGGCGGTCTTCGACTGCCTCAGCTGGGCGACCCAGTGTCCAGCCTCAACCCCGGCGAGCCGCGTCCGTTGCCCCACACACCGCCCGACACCGACCCGCTCGCGCCGGGCCTCACCCGCGGACGAGGAGGCGCTTAAGCGCGCTCCGCGCCAGCCATAAGCGGTGATCACGCGTAATCAGGGAAACTCCGTGTAAAAGCGGGCGCAACCCCGCCGTTAATTGAATGCGGAAGGCTTGTTGATGCATGCCGTCCGCTTTCAGCGCGGGTCTTGTCACGCGGCGGCCGGCGTCGCAATTCACCTCCGGGCAACGCCCATGCTGAAGGTTTTTTCGAATCGCACGCGCATCTTATAGAGACGTGACAGAGGGTGCTCGCTAAAGCGAGAAATCAGAAGACCGCCGCAATGGCAGTGTCTCAATAGTGAATGCTGATTCGACGCGGTGGGCTCGAACCGTTGCGCTGCCCGGGGGCGGCAGCGATTGCTTGCCTCGGTCAATAAAGATTAGGTGAATAAGCCGTCTTGGTGATTCGACGAGTTAATCGCCCCGCCGGAAACCATTAATTGGCGGGTGCGCGAGCAAGACTGCATTTAACTCTATTAAGTTCCGACGCTCCAAAAATAAATCTCACACAACCCGGAAAACCGTCACTTCAACCATTTGATTACAAAAAATATCGGCCGGTCTTTTCGTCAATTTGCTCCGACCCGATTACGTCACGCGTATTAAAGCACTGTTGCAAACGCGCAACTTAGAATATTGACGCGTTGCAAATTCGTTTTGGGTGGAGCTGGCGATCCGGCACCTAGATCTTGCAATAAACGGTGGAAAAACAAGAAGTTATCCCCATCGGGTCCAACATTGTTGCGAAATTCGAAAAATCCTGTTGCGTGAATTGCCTGCGTCGGTACCAGGGTGTCCCCCTACACTCACGCTTCGCTTCAAGGGTGCCCGGTCGATCCCCACGGTTCGGCCAAGCGGGCGGCGGCAAATGCGATGCATCGGCTGCTGAAGCAGGTCCTGCTCCCCGTATAAATTTTTCGAATTGGAGTTCCCATGAAAAAGAGTCTCATCGTCGTTTCGGCTGCCGCATCGTTCGCTTCGGTCGCTCACGCACAAAGCAGCGTGACCCTGTACGGTCTGCTCGACGCAGGTCTGACGTACACCAGCAACGTTGCCCACAACTCCAAGTGGGCAGCAGGTAGCGGCGGCATCAACCAGAGCATGTTCGGCCTGCGTGGTTCGGAAGATCTGGGCGGCGGTCTGAAGGCAATCTTCACGTTGGAAAGCGGCTTCAACATCAACAACGGCAAGTACGCTAACAACAACGGCATGTTCAACCGCCAGGCCTTCGTCGGTCTGTCGAGCTCGCAATTCGGTACGGTCACGCTGGGTCGCCAGTACGACGCAGCGCAGGACTACCTGGCACCGCTGACCGCAACGGGCAGCTGGGGCGGCACGTACTTCGCGCACCCGTTCAACAACGACAACCTGAACACCAACGGTGGTCTGTCGGTCAACAACTCGGTCAAGTACTCGAGCGCTAACTACGCTGGCTTCACGTTCGGCGGCACATACGGCTTCTCGAACCAGGCTGGTGGCTTCGCAAACAACCGTCAGTACAGCTTGGGCGCCGCATACCAGTGGCAAGGCCTGCACCTCGGTGCTGCCTACGCTCAGCAAAACAACCCGGCTGCTAACGCAAGCGGCGCATCGGACGGCGTTCTGGCGAACACCGCGGGCGTGTTGCAAGGCGACTTCCGTCAGCGTCAGTTCGGCGCAGGCGCTTCGTACGGCTTCGGCCCGGCGCTGGTTGGCGTGGCATGGACGCAATCGCGCGTCGACAACCTGGTTGGTGAAGCTGCTGGTCAGCGTCAAGGCCACACCAACAACTACGAAATCAACGGCAAGTACAACGTGACCCCGGCTATGGCTCTCGGCGTCGCGTACACGTTCACCGACGCGCGCGGCTACGGCATCAACGCCGACGGTAACGACATGAAGACCCGTTACCACCAGATCGGCCTGCAGGCTGACTACTCGCTGTCGCGTCGCACCGACGTCTACGCTCAGGCTGTGTACCAGCACGCAATGGGTGACGGCGGCGTGGCTTCGATCTACAGCGGCGACAACACGGTTCCGACCTCGTCGTCGAAGAACCAGACGGCTGCTACGGTCGGTCTGCGTCACCGCTTCTAAGCTTCAGCAGAAGCTGCCTGTAGTACAGAAAGGTGCCGTTCGCGGCACCTTTTTTTATGCGCGCGGCAGACCGGTGAGCCGGTTTCCGTATGCGAGGCGAAAAAAACGGGCGTCCCTGGGGACGCCCGTTTTGCCATGACGACGTGAAACGATTCAGAAAATTGTCCGCAAACCGAGCGCAACGCCGGTCTGATTGTCGCGGCCCGGCAGTTCGACCGACGCCGCGCCCGACACCTTGTCGAAATCGACGGTGCCGTACACCTCGGTGCACTTCGACAGCGCGTACTCGGCCAGTGCGACGAACGTGTAGCGATAGCCACTGCCGAGCTGACCAGCGCCGATCGCCGCGTTCGACATGTGGTCGTAGTACGCGGCGCCCGTCAGCGTCAGCGCGCGCGTGGTCTGCCACGTGACGCCGGCGAACGGTCGGTTGTCGATGCGGCCCGAGCCCTTGACGATATCGACGCCCGGCACGAGCGTCTGCTGCGCGAGCGCGCTGTCGACGAAGCCGGTGTCGTCCTTCGAATGCAGATAGCCGACGTACAGCTTCGTCGAGCTGAACGCATAGACCGCGTTCGCGTTGAAGATGGTCTGCTTGTGATTGCTGTTGTCGCTGTTCTGCTGCACGCCGGCCGCGACCGATAGCGGACCCGCCACGTCCGACAGCGTGAAGCCGTACATGTTGCCCGCGCCGAGATGGCCTGGCACCTGGCCCGAGAAGCCGCCGTCGCCGGTCGATTCCGAGTTCGTGCCGAATGAGTACATCGCGGCCACCGTCAGGCCTTTGAAAAAAAACGCCGGACGCGGCGCGCGCCGAGTGGGGCGGCGCCGGGCGCGCCGATGATAGATCGCCGTCCGCGCCGTGCCATCGCCGCTCTCGCGCAATGACCTATTGCCATTTTTGACAATTGCGCCGTTCCTGGTGACAAAGGTTGACTTTCTCCCAGGCAAGCTTCGAGTAGTCTCGAGCGAATTGACGTATCGACGCGACTTTCGGAGCGACGCCAGCACGCGTTTTACGCGTGCGCTTTCACGCATGAATAGTCCATCTTCCGAATCCATCGCGACCTCGCCAGTCGTTCAGGAGCTGACCGACCAGCAATGGCAGCGGGTCGCGCCGCTGTTACCTGAAACCTTGCATGATGACGGCCCGCGCCGTGGTCGTCCGCCGATCGAAATTCGCCACGTGCTCAATAGCGTGATGTGGGTGCTGCACACGCGCGCGCCGTGGAGCGCAATGCCCGAGCACTACGTCCCGTACCAGACCGCGCATCGCTACTATCTGCGCTGGAAAAAAACGGGCGTGTTGAGCGCGATCATGCTCGCGCTGTTCAAGACCGACGACGCTCTCGAAACGCGCGCGACGCGCAAGGGCGGCGTGCGCGCCGGGTAGCGAGCGCCAGTCGCGCCGCTAGATCTGTTCCCGCCCGTACGCAGCCAGCCGCTCGAGATCGAGCACCTCGATCCGGTTATACGACAGTCGCAAAATCCGCAGCTTCTCGAGGTTCTGCAGCGCCTGATTGATGCGCTGCCGCGACACTCCCGCGAGCAGACCGACTTCTTCCTGTGAAATCGCCAGTGTGCGACCCGTGTCCGGATACAGATCCGGATTGAACAGCTGAGCGAGCGATTGCGCGACGCGTGCGTCCACGTCGAGCAGCCGGGTGTTCTGGATCGACGCGATGAATTCCCCCATCCGGTTGTTCAATTGCCGGATCACGAAGCCCGTGAACGGCAGACTCGATTCGAGCAACGCATGGAAGGTCGCGGACGGCACGAACATCACGAGCGACGGCTGGATCGCTGCCACGTCGTATTTGCGCAATTCGCGCTTGATCACGCTGCCTTCGCCGAACCAACCGCCCGGCGGCACGCCCGACAGCGTGCAGCTGCGGCCCGACGCGTTGTAGATAGCGAGCTTGACGAGCCCCGAGTGCACGCCGATCCAATAGTCGGACGGTTGCTGGCGGTGGGCGATCCACGCACCGCCTTCAAAGTGCTCGGCGTGTGCGCTGGCGAGCACCATCGCCTGATGATCGGCGGCGAGCGCGCGAAACCACGCGCACGCGACGAACAGTCGCGCGAGGTCGGCGGGCGCGACACGTTGGGGCGGCCGGGTGTCGGCGCGGTCAGTCAGCGGAGCGTCGGTCATCGGCGATAAGCGGTTTGGGAGCGGTGCCGGCTGAGCCAGGTCAAGGCGGGGCGTCAGTGGCGCCACTCTGTCATTTGAATGACAGACAGTTCATGACGACAATTGCTAGGCTAGGCCCTGGTTCTTTCATAGAACACGGTCACAACAATCGACGGCGCGGCCCGCGCCTCAGGAGACGAAGCAATGACACAGCACATGTTCGACGAAGGCCTCGGGCGGCGCGAGGCCAATTATGTCCCGTTGACGCCGATCGATTTCCTCGTGCGCGCAGCGCAAGTGTATGGCGAGCGGCTCGCGATCGTCCATGGGGAGATCCGCCGCAACTGGCGCGAGACCTATGAGCGTGCGCGGCGGCTCGCGAGCGCGCTGCACGAGGCCGGCATCGGCCGCGGCGACACGGTCGCCGCGCTGCTGCCGAACATCCCGCCGATGCTCGAGGCGCACTTCGGCGTGCCGATGGCCGGTGCCGTGCTGAATACACTGAACACGCGGCTCGACGTCGCGACGCTGCTGTTCATGCTGCGCCACGGTGAGGCGAAGGCGCTGATCGTCGACACCGAATACGGCGAGTTCGCGCATCGCGCGGCGCTAGAATTCCCGGAGCTCCGCGTGATCAGCGTGGCCGACGCGCAGCCCGCCGACGCCGCGCAGTTCATTCGCGCGACAGACTATGAGCAGTTCCTGCAAACCGGCGACCCTTCCTTCGAGTGGACTCCGCCCGCCGACGAATGGGACGCGATCGCGCTGAACTACACATCGGGCACGACCGGTGACCCGAAGGGCGTCGTCTACCATCACCGTGGCGCATATCTGAACGCGCTGAGCAACATTCTCGAATGGGACATGCCGAAGCACGCGGTCTATCTTTGGACGCTGCCGCTGTTCCACTGCAACGGCTGGTGCTTTCCGTGGACGGTGGCCGCCCGCGCGGGCGTCAACGTGTGTCTGCGCAAGTTCGACGCGAAGATCGTGTTCGAGTTGATTCGCCGCGAACACATCACGCATTACTGCGGAGCGCCGATCGTGCAGAGTTCGCTCGTGAATGCGCCGGCCGAATGGCGCGGGGGCATCACGCATCGCGTGTCGACGATGGTCGCGGGCGCCGCGCCGCCGCCCGCGGTGATCGCGAAGATGAAGCAGATCGGCTTCGATCTGA
This sequence comes from Paraburkholderia sp. UCT31, assembly GCF_014397655.1. NCBI lineage: Bacteria > Pseudomonadati > Pseudomonadota > Betaproteobacteria > Burkholderiales > Burkholderiaceae > Paraburkholderia > Paraburkholderia sp. UCT31. Next base: position 28,259 of record NZ_VZQP01000021.1, on the reverse strand, counting down.
CGCACGTGTACGGGCTCACCGAAACCTACGGGCCGGCGGCCGTCTGCGCGAAGCAGGACGAATGGGACGCGCTCGACGATCAAATCCGCGCCGACCTGACCGCGCGCCAGGGCGTGCGTTATCACCTGCAGGCGGCGGTCGCGGTGCTCGATGCGGACACGCTCGCGCCGGTGCCGGACGACGGCGAAACGATCGGCGAGATCATGTTTCGCGGCAACATCTGCATGAAGGGCTATCTGAAGAACGAGCGCGCGACCGAAGCGGCTTTCGAAGGCGGCTGGTTCCATACCGGCGATCTCGGCGTGCGCACGGCCGACGGCTATATCCGCATCCGCGACCGCAGCAAGGACATCATCATTTCGGGCGGAGAGAACATTTCGAGCATCGAGGTCGAGGACACGCTGTACCGGCATCCCGCGGTGTCGGTGGCGGCGGTGGTCGCGATGGCCGATCCGAAGTGGGGCGAGGTGCCGTGCGCGTTCATCGAGTTGAAGGAAGGCGCGCAGGTGACCGAGGAGGAAATCATCGCGCACTGCCGGCTGTTTCTGGCCGGCTACAAGTTGCCGAAGGCGGTGCGCTTCGGCGAGTTGCCCAAGACATCGACGGGGAAGATCCAGAAGTTCGAGTTGCGCGCGCGGATCAAGGCGGAGGGGAAAGGGTAACGCGCCGCGATTACCGCTGATTCAGGGCGGCGCGAGTGGCGCGCATCGAGTCGCGACGGCGCGCGCCGCTTCGTGTTGCCGTCAAATTCCCACCTTGTGCGCGTTAAAAATCAGCCGCAGGCCCAGCGCGGTCACCGCGCTCGCGGCGATGCGATCGATCCACCCCTTCCAGCGCAGATAGATTTCGCGCGGCCGTTGGCTCGAAAAGCACAGTGCGACGATCGTGTACCAGCCCGCCTCGATCGCGAAGATCGCCGGCGGCAGCGCGAAATAGCACCACACCGGCGGATGCTGCGGCAGCAGCGCAGCGAAGATACTGCCGTAATAGACCGCCGTTTTCGGATTGCTGAGCTGCGTGCTCAAGCCGATCCAGAACGACTTGCGCGGATTGCCGCCGCTGCCGGTTTGCGTTTCGCTGAACGCGAGCGGCTTCGCGGCGCCGCGCCAGATTTTCGACGCCAGATAGACCAGGTAGACGCCGCCGGCCACTTTCAGCCCGACGTAGAGCCATTCGACCGTCGCGAGCAGCGTATAGAGCCCGAGCAGCGCGATGCCGCTAAAAAACACACCGCCGATACCCATGCCGAGCGCTGTCGCGAGACCGTCGCCGCGCGACAGACCGATCGCATTGCGTGCGACGATGACGAAGCTGGGCCCCGGACTCATCGCGCCCAATAGCAGCGCGGCGAGGATCGTGAGGATGGCGGTCGAGGCGGGCATGGTCGTGTCTCCTGATGTCGGGCCGATGCCAGATGTTCTGGGCGAATACAGAGTCTCGCATTGTCCGCCAATCGCGCGGCGGAAGCCACGAATACCGAAAACCCGGAAGTCGTGCAATCAGTGAAATTAGAAAAAGTTCTTTGCTGCGGCCAAAATACATCGAATGCTAGAATGACTTTCCATACGCGGAAGCTCCCCCGTCACAACGAGGCGACGCACGACGCGAAACACGGGCGCAATTCGAGCCACGCCGATTTTTCGAGTAGCCGATTCGGTTGATCCCAGCGCTTCAACTCAGGCGCTTTACTTCAGGCGCTTTAATTCAGGATCTGACAGGCATCACTAGCAAATGCGGGTTTTCACGCATTTGCATGGATCGCGTGAATTCGTCGAATTGCTTCCATTCAAATTGAATTACGCACGAGCCTCGCGTTGCTATGCGAGTTGCCCGTTTGTCTAATGCCAGCAAGAGCTGCGACACCAATACGTTATGAAACAACGAGAAGGACAACAACGACTGTTCGAACGCGACGAGAACCTGCGCGAGCGCATGATCGCGTGGATCCGCCGACGCATGGACGACCACGGCATCACATTCGAAGCGCTGGCCGAATCGCTCGAAGCCGATGCGAACGCCGTGGCCGCAGTGCTGTATCGCGACGCGTTCGGTAACACGTGGGACGGTCGCGGCGATAAACCGACGTGGCTCGCGCGCGCGATTCACGCCGGACAAAGCATCGATCATTTCCGCTGCTGAGCGCGCGCAGGCGCACCGCGAAACGCCCGCGCGAAAAAAAGCCCGCGCAAGGCGGGCTCGATCTTTACTGCTCGGAGTCTCGCGACGAATCGCGCATCACAGGTCGAAAAACACGGTTTCCTGATCGCCCTGCATGTGGATGTCGAAGCGATACACGTTGGCCGTACCGGCAACGCGGCGCGCGATCAGCGTATTACGGCGCTCGGCCGGCACCGACGCCAGCACGGTGTCCTGCTCGTTCGCCTGCGCTTCGTCCTCGAAATAGATGCGCGTGAACGTGTGCAGCAGCATGCCGCGCATCGTCAGGATTACGTCGATGTGCGGCGCTTCGTCGGGATTCGCGCGGCCCGGCTTCACCGTCTCGACGATGAAGCGCTTGTGCGGATCCGTGCCCGTACCGACGCGCGCAAAGCCGTGAAAGCCGGTCTTCAAAATTTCTTCGCGCGATTCCGGATAGTGGCCGTTCGAGTCGACTTGCGACATCTCGATCATCGCGTCGCCGATCACCTTGCCGTCGCCGTCGAACACCTGACCGACGATCGTGATGTGCTCGCCGGCCGATTCCATGTCGGCCAGAACGTTCGTGAACAGGCTCTTGAAGTCGAAATCGTATTGCTGCGGACAAAGACCGTAGGCGAAGTACGGACCAACGGTTTGCGAAGGCGTTTGCTTGAGAGTCGTCATGGCTTAGCGCTCCATCGGGGTTTCGTTCGGGCCGCGCAGCACGATGTCGAAATCGTAGCCGAGCGCGTAGGCCTCTTGCGTGGTGTCGAGCGAGAACTTCGAGATCATGCGCTCGCGGGCGTGCTCGGGCGTGCCCTGGTAGATCGGGTCGAATGCGAGCAGCGGATCGCCGGGAAAGTACATCTGCGTGACGAGACGCGAGCCGAAGTGGTCGCCGAACAGCGAGAAATGGATGTGCTGCGGACGCCAGGCGTTCGGATGGTTGCCCCACGGATACGCGCCCGGCTTGATGCTCATGAAGCGGTAACGGCCTTCGTTGTCGGTGATGCAGCGGCCCGCGCCGAGGAAGTTCGGGTCGAGCGGCGCGTCGTGCTGGTCGGCCTTGTGCACATAGCGGCCGGCGGCGTTCGCTTGCCACACTTCCACCAGCGTGTTGCGCACCGGGCGGCCGCCTTCGTCGAGCACACGGCCCGTCACGATGATGCGCTCGCCGAGCGGTTCGCCATTGCGCACCGCGTTGCGGGTCAGGTCGCTGTCGAGCGGGTCGAGGTTGTCGGTGCCGTAGACCGGTACGCGCTGGTCGCGCAGCCGCTCCTTCAGCGGAATCAGCGGACGCGACGGACCGCGTTTGACCGACGAACCGTACGGCGGATAGATGTACTCGGGATGGGACGCGAAATCTCGCGGCGAAAGAATTGAATCTTCCATGAGGTGTCTCCGTTGGAGGAATCGCGGGATGCGACGTTATGACTCGCACTTTATACAAAGCGTGTGGTTATGAAAAATGACGTTTTTGCCCGTTTCGTATAACCTTCCGTTATGCAACGCAGTCTCGCGGATAGCCGCGTCAAATTCCGTCATCTCCAGTGCTTTCTGGCCGTCGCGCAGTTCGGCAGCGTCCAGCGGGCGGCGGACAGTTTGTCCATCACGCAGCCGGCGGTATCGAAGACGGTCGCCGAGCTGGAGACCATTCTCGGCGTGAAGCTGTTCGAGCGCGGCCGTCACGGCGCGGTGCCGACGCGCGAGGGGCAGCTTTTCATGCCGCACGCGAGCGCCTGCGTGAGCGCGCTGCGCCAGGGCGTCGATCTGCTTGCGCGGGCCGAGGGCGCGGCCGCCGCGACGCTCGAAGTCGGTGTGCTGCCCACTGTCGCCGCGGTGCTGGTACCGCCCGTGCTGAGACAGTTCGCGACGCAGTGGCCGCGCGTGATCGTGCGCCTCGCGACCGGCGCAAATCCGGAATTGCTCGAACGCCTGAAAGCGGGGTCGATCGAATTCGCGATCGGCCGCCTCGCGGACCCGGAGCGGATGGTCGGCCTGAGTTTCGAGCAACTGTTTACCGAGCCGCTGATCGCGGTCGTGCGCGCCGGGCATCCGCTGGCGCAAGGGAAGGCCTTGCCCGCCACGTCGCTGGAGGAATTTCCGATCGTGCTGCCGCCGTTCGGCACGCTGATCCGCCAATCGGCCGAGAGCCTGCTCGGCGCGTGGGGCGTGCCGCCGTTGTCGGCGTTCGTCGAGGTGTTGTCGGTATCGACGGGGCGCGCGCTGACGCTCGAAAACGGCGCGGTGTGGTTCGTGCCGCAAAGCGCGGTCGAATACGAACTCGCGCACGGCATGCTGGTGCGCTTGCCGCTGCCGTTTGCGGGCACCGGCGAGCCGGTGGGGCTGATTCGTCGCTCAGATACGCAGCCGTCGACGGTGGGACGCGCGTTCATCGAGGCGGTGCGCGAGGTCGCGCGGGGCAGAATGGCGGCGATGCCGGGCAAGGATGCGGGCAAAGGCGTCGGTAAAACCGTCGGCAAAACGGCGCGCAAAGGCAGCCCAGAGGACGCGCCGCTCGACTGATACGCCGGCCTGCCGCACGCATGCCCGCGAGCACCAGTGGCGTGCCGTTCGACATATGAACCAACCAGTACAAAAGGAAGGTTGCGAACGCCCCGCGACCCGGTGTAAAAACACGGTGCGAAAGCCGCCGCAGACCGTTGTTCCTGCGGCACGCCGCGTGCGCGCCACGAGCGAGCACGCACCACGCAGCCCCTCGCGAACGACCGGAACACTTCGCGCCGAAGCCGGAAAGACCGGCCCCGCGTCGAAAGACCGTACAAGGAGATTGCCATGCCCAGCGACTTGCCCACTCCAGAGGCCGCGCAGCGCGCCGTATTGGCGCCGCAGCACAATCCGCTCGGCACGGCCGGCCTCGAGTTCGTCGAGTTCGCCGCGCGCGATCCGCAGGCGCTCGGCGAGACCTTCACGCGGCTCGGCTTCAAGGCGATCGCGCGTCATATCAGCAAGGATGTGACGCTGTATCGCCAGGGCGAGATGAATTTCCTGATCAACGCGGAGCCCGATTCGTTCGCAGCGCGCTACGCGGAAGAATACGGGGTCGGCATCTGCGCGATCGGGATTCGCGTCGCCGACGCGCAGCGCGCGTTCGAACGCGCGGTGGAACTCGGCGCGTGGGCGTTCGAAGGCGAACGCCTCGGTGCCGGCGAACTGCTGATTCCGGCCATTCAAGGCATCGGCGATTCGCACATCTATTTCGTCGATCGTTGGCGCGGGCGAGGCGGTCAGCGCGGCGGCCTTGGCGATATCTCGATCTTCGACATCGACTTCCGGCCCATCGAAATCGACACGGCCGCAGCCGATCTGAATCACGCGGGCAGCGGCCTGATCGCGGTCGACCATCTGACGCAAACCGTTGGCGAAGGCCGCATGCAGGAGTGGATCGACTTCTATCGCGACCTGCTGAATTTCCGCGAGATCCACGAGCTGCACGCCAACTGGCATGTGTCGGCGGAATCGCGCGTGATGGTGTCGCCGTGCGGCGCGATCCGCGTGCCGCTGTACGAGGAAGGCACGGGCCGGACCAACCTGATGCACGAGTATTTGCCCGATCATCCGGGCGAAGGCGTGCAGCACATCGCGCTCGCCACCGACGACATCTTCGCGTGCGTCGAGCGTCTGCTCGCGAACGGCGTCGAATTCGTCGAGCCGCCGCCGCGCTACTACGAGCAGCTCGATGCACGTTTGCCGGGCCACGGGCTCGATGTCGAGCGACTGCGGCGCACGCATGTGCTCGTAGATGGCGAGATCGGCGCGGACGGCGTGCCGCTGCTGTTTTTCCAGACCTTCGTGCGCCGCCGCGCCGGCGAGATTTTCTTCGAGATCGTGCAACGCCAGGGACATCATGGCTTCGGCGAAGGCAATCTCGCCGCATTGGCCCAGGCGCGCACCGGCAGCTGAACACTGCGCGTAGTCGCATGCGTGATTGGATCACTCACGCATGCGGCTTTCGTCACCTCACGCCCCCTCGGGCCGCTCCACCAACTCCGGATAAATCGCGCCGTATGCGGCGGCCTGACGCAGCAGCCACTCGCGGAAACTCGCGAGCGGCTTGCCGTGACTCAACTCGGTCGGATAGACAAGGTAGTACGCGGCCTCGGCGAGCGCGGGTGTGTCGAACGGAATCACGAGACCGAACTGCTGCAACTGCGTGTCGACGAAAAAGCGCGGCACCAGCGCGATGCCGAGTCCGGCTGCGGCAGCGCTGATCAGCATCGTGTGCAGTTCGTAGCGCACGCCCTGCATCGTGCGGCTGTCGTCGACGCCGAAATTCGCGAACCAGCTCGCCCAGCCGTCGGGTCGCGTCGTCGAATGCAGCAGCGGATAGTTGAGTAGTTCGGCGACATTGCGGACCGGCCGCTTCAGCAGACTCTCTGCGCAGACCGGCACCACTTCCTCGCGGAACAGAAAATCGGCCGACGTACCCGGCCACGTCGGCTTGCCGTAGTGAATTGCCGCTTCGAAATGCGTCTCGGCGAACGGGAACGTCGCGGTACGCACGCCCATGTTCACGCGTACGTCCGGGTATTGTTCATTGAATGTGGCCATGCGCGGAATCAGCCATTGCGATGCGAACGTCGGCAATACCGCGAGTTCCAGATAGCCGCCGCCGCTGCCGTGCGCGATGATCGACAGCGTGTCGCGATCGAGGTGTTCGAGCGAGCGTCTCACCTGCGCGCTGTAGACCTTGCCCGCGCGCGTCAGCACCACGCGTTGCTTGACGCGCACGAACAGCCGCACGCCGAGATTGCTTTCGAGCGTATTGATCTGTCGCGACACCGCGCTTTCGGTGAGGAACAGTTCGCGCGCCGCATGCGTGAAGCTCTGGTGCCGCGCGGCGGCTTCGAACGCGAGCAGCGCGCCCATGTTGGGAATCTTGAACTTTCGCACGTTAATTCCAGAAACGCATCAAGTGGCGAGTTTATCTCGCTTTACGGGGCACAGCGCATTTTGAATAATTTCGCCCGTTATGAGGCGCTCGTGCAGCGCTCAACGTATAGCGTGGAGAAGCCGGATGCGAAACCTGAAGAATGCGAACGTCGAACAACTACTGGTGAAGCTGCTGGGCGCGGAGAAAGCCGCGCGCCTTTTTGCGACGCTGAATCATCCGCGTGTGTTGACCGAGTGGGAAAGCGGCAGCGTCACGCGCGCCGAACTCGCACAGGCGATGAACATGGCGCTGTTCGACGATCTGCTCGCGCGCTCGGAAAACGGCCGCCGCTATACGGAGGAAACCGTCGCCGCCGGCGGCAGCGTGTACTTCGATCATGGCGCGCTGCGCACCGTGCGCTGGCCGCACAGCGGCGCGCTGCCGCCCGGCGAGGCCGCGTTCGCGCGCATCCTGCGGCCGCTCGGCTTTCGGATCAACGGCCGTTACCCGCTCGATCGTCTCGGCATGACAGGCCGCGCGTGGGCGCATGAGGACGCCGCCGACGAGATCGCGCAGTTCTTCGTCAGCGAACTGCACCCGGAGCGTTTTTCCGCGGCGTTCCAGCAGGCGGTGACGAACGTGATCGGTGCCTCGCGCGATCCGTTGACGCCGCGCGCCCATGGCCTCTTGTGGGAACTCGAACGCGATGGCGTGCTGCCGCTCGATGCGGCGCAGGAGTTGCTACCGGTGATCGTCGGTGCGTTCGCGCGTCAGCACGACATGCCACGCGAAGCCGATTACGAAGTATTGTTGAAGGAATCGGCGGAGATGGCGTGGATCGCGACCGAAGGTAACGCGTTCAATCACGCGACCGATCGCGTCGCGGACGTCTTCAAGCTGTCGGACGAACAGAAGGCGAAGGGTCGGCCGATGAAGCCCGAAGTCGAGCATTCGCGTTCCGGCCGCGTGTTCCAGACCGCGTATCGCGCGGATGTCGTGCAGCGTGAATTTTGCGCGGCCGACGGCAGCGTCGTCACGCGCGGCGTGCCGGGCTCGTTCTACGAATTCATTACGCGCAAGCGCAGTTTCGATCAGGACGCGCGCCGCTGGGAAACGGACCTGCGTTTCGACGCGGGCAACGCACAGGGCATCTTCCGGATGACCGCGAGCCAGGCGGCCTGAGCGCTTACGGCGGCGCGAGCGCCGGCATCGCAGACGAGGTGCGCAGTGGGGACGTCATTGTCATTGGATGAAGAGCGGCGGGTTGGCGCGCAGCGGGGCGCTTTGAATGAACCGCGTGTCGCCACGCCTTTCTCGGCCAGCGCGGAGCTATTGCAGGCGCTCGAAAGCGACCTGCGCCAGCACGTGCGCGGCGAGGTGCGATTCGATCAGGGTTCCAAAGCATTGTACGCATCGGACGCGTCGAACTATCGGCAAGTCCCGCTCGGTGTCGTGGTGCCGGCCGATATCGACGATCTGCTCGCAACGCTCGCCGCATGCCGTCGCAACGACGTGCCGTTTCTCGCGCGCGGTGGCGGCACGTCGCAGAACGGCCAATGCGTGAACGTCGCGGTCGTGGCCGACGCGAGCAAGTATCTGAACCGCGTCGTCTCGATCGATCCGCTCGCGGGCGTCGCGGTCGTCGAGCCGGGCGTGGTGTGCGACTCCTTGCGCGATGCCGCCGAACAGCACGGCCTCACGTTCGCACCCGATCCCGCCACGCATAGCCGCTGCACGCTCGGCGGCATGATCGCGAACAACTCGTGCGGCGCGCATTCGGTGATGGCCGGTAAGACCGTCGAGAACATCGAAGCGCTCGAAATCGCGACCTTCGACGGCGCGCGTTTCTGGGTCGGCCCGACCTCCGGGGAAGAACTCGAACGCATCATCGCGGCGGGTGGCCGACAAGGCGAAATCTACGCGGCGCTCAAGCAACTGCGCGACACCTACGCCGAACGGATTCGCGCGAAATTCCCGCAGATCAAGCGGCGCGTGTCGGGCTTCAATCTCGATCAACTGCTGCCGGAAAACGGCTTCAACGTCGCGCGTGCGCTCGTCGGTAGCGAAGGCACGTGCGCGGTCACGTTGCAGGCGAAAGTGAGGCTCGTGAAGAGTCCGGCCAGGCGCGTGATCGTCGTGGTCGGCTTCACCGACATCTATACGGCGGCGGACGCGGTGCCGCATTTCATGCGCTGCGGGCCGATCGCGGTCGAGGGACTCGACCGCGCGATCATTCGCGGCTTGCAGGCGCGCGGCCTGAAGAAGGACGAGATCGCACTGCTGCCCGAAGGCGATGCGTGGGTCGTGCTCGAATTCGGCGCGGACACACAGGACGAGGTGCTGCAACAGGCACGCGACGCGGCCGCGTATTTCCAATCGGGCGCGGCCGGGCCGCAAATCTCGACGATGCTCGTCGAAGATCGCGCCTTGCAGGCGAAAGTGTGGTCGATTCGCGAGACGGGGGCGTCGGCGGTCGCCTTGTCAGTGGATCGCGACAAGCCCGATCCGGTCGTCGGCTGGGAAGACGCGGCGGTCGATCCGCTGCGGCTCGGCGATTATCTGCGCGCGTTTCAGGCGCTCGTCGATCGCCATGGCTACGAGACGAGCCTGTACGGCCATTTCGGCGACGGCTGCGTGCACGCGCGCATCACATTCGATCTGCGCAGCGCGGAAGGTATCGCGACGTGGCGCGGGTTCTTGCGCGAAGCGGCGGAACTGGTGGTCGAATTCGGCGGCTCGCTGTCGGGCGAACACGGCGATGGCCAGGCGAAGGCCGAGTTTCTGCCGATCATGTACGGCCCCGAGCTGATGCAGGCGATGGAGCAGTTCAAGGCGATCTGGGACCCGGCGAATCGTCTGAATCCGGGCAAAGTCGTGCATGCATACCGCGCCGACGAAAACCTGCGCATGGGCCCTGCGTACAAGCCGGTGACGCTGCATACGAAGCTCGCGTTCGCGAGCCAGGAAGGCGACGGCTTTCAGCGTGCGATCGAACGCTGCATCGGCATGGGCAAATGCCGCTCGCTCGAAGGCGGCACGATGTGTCCGAGCTATCGCGGCACGCGCGAGGAAAAGTACTCGACGCGCGGGCGTGCGCATCTGTTCTGGGAAATGCTGCAAGGCGACGTGATCGCCGACGGCTGGAACAGCCGCGAAGTGAAAGAAGCGCTCGATACCTGCCTCGCATGCAAGGGCTGCAAGTCCGATTGCCCGACGCATACGGACATGGCGTCGTACAAGGCGGAGTTCCTTTCCCACTACTATGAGAACAATCGTCGGCCGCGTCAGGCGCTGTTCATGGGACGAATCGGCGAATGGGCACCGTGGGCCGCACGTTTTCCGCACGTGACGAACTTTCTGACGACGGCGCCCGGTTTGTCCGCGCTCGGCAAATGGATCGCGGGCGTGGCGCAGACGCGTGCGTTGCCGCGGTTCGCCGCTGCAACTTATAGACGGAGTGCGTCGTCGCAAGCATCCGCGATTGATGCGCTCGGCGGCGACGCAAAGAAGGTGATCCTGTGGGTCGATACATTCAACGAGCACTTCACGCCCGAGATCGCGCAGGCCGCCGCTGAGGTGCTCACGCAACTCGGCTGGCACGTCGTATTGCCGAAGAAACGTTTGTGTTGCGGGCGTCCGCTGTACGACTTCGGCCTGCTCGAACGCGCGCGCGAGCTGCTCACGCATATCGTCGACGACCTCGCGGACGACATCGCCGCCGGCGTGCCGCTGGTCGGTCTGGAACCTGGCTGTCTATCGGTGTTCAAGGACGAGTTGCTGAAGCAACTCCCCGATCATGCGTTGGCGAAGAAGCTGTCCGCGCAAACATATCTGTTTGCCGATTTCGTCGCGCGTCAGCCGTTCGAGTGGCCGACGCTCGCGGCCGATGTGATCGTGCATGGCCATTGTCATCAGAAGGCGCTATTCGGCATGCAGGGCGACACGGCGTTGCTGAACAAGCTCGGCGTCAAATGGAAGCTGCTCGATACCGGCTGCTGCGGGATGGCGGGATCGTTCGGCTTCAACACCGAGCATCACGCGTTGTCGGAAAAGATCGGCGAGGACATGTTTGAGGCCGTGCGCGAAGCTATGGCGGCGAATGCGGAAACGATCGTGCTGACCAACGGCTTCAGTTGTCGCGAGCAGATCGAGCACGGCACGGGGCGACACGCACTGCATATTGCGCAACTCGCGCAACGGGCGCTGGCGGCGCGCTGAGTGCGCGCTGAGTGCAGGGCGCGCTATTTTATTTCTTCGCTGACTCGTTCGCGGCAGGCGGTGTATGCGGAAGGTCCGCATTGGTCGCCATCCACAACACTTCGGCGTCTTCCTCGCTGGTCGACACCGCCGCGTGACCCGTGCGGCTGTCGAAGTAGAGGCTGTCGCCCGTGTTCAGATGTGTCGGCGCGTACAGCTCCGAATAGAGGCACACGCTGCCGCTGATCACGTACAGAAACTCCTCGCCTTCGTGGCGGCCCCAGTCGTCGAATGCATCGAGCGTGTGCGCCGAGATGCGGATGCGAAACGGCAGCATCGCCTTGTGCGCCAGGTCGGTGGCGAGCAACTCCATCTGATAGCCGCGATAAGCGTGGCGCTGGCCTTCGTTCTTGCGCGTCAGCGCGCGCCGGCCGCTCGCGCTGACTTTCGGCGTCGAGCCGAACAGTTCGCCAATTTCGATCTTCAGGCCCAGCACGATTTTTTGCAGCACGTCGAACGTGGGGGACATCAGGCCGTTTTCGACCTTCGACAGCGTCGAGCGCGAGACACCGCACAGGCGGCTCGCGGTTTCGAGCGTCAGATCCTGCGCTTGACGGGCGGCGCGCACGCGCCGGCCGAGATCGGTGGAGGACGTGTCGGCGGATTTGGTGAGGTGGGTGTCCATGAGGCTTGCCGCTGGTCAGGTATGCGCTTGATCGGGCGAATAATGTTTCCGATCATAACATTTGGCGTGGCCGGGGCCTTTATGCGCCGATTCAGGCGTTCGTGCGCTTTTCTCATCGGAAACGTCGCGGCTTTTCCGGTGAGTTCGACGCAGCGTGGCGATCTCACGTTGATGAGGCGTCCTTTGCGCGGCGTTTTTCACGCGCTGCGATTGAAAAGCTCATTGAGCTGCGTGCCCGCCGTCGCGCCGGTGAAGTCGAAGCGGCCATCGGCCAGCGCCTGAGCGGCGTGCATGAAGCCACCCCACGCCGCGCGCGCGAGCCCGCCGCCGACGCTGATCCGCCGCACGCCGAGCGCGGCCACGTCCTGCAACGTCAGGGTCGATGTCGAGCCGATCAGCAGATTGACGGGCTTCGGCGCGACGGCCGCGACCACCGCTTCGATCTGCTCGCGCGTCTGGATGCCGGGCGCATACAGGCAGTCGGCGCCCGCCGCCGCATAGGCCTTCAGACGCGCAATGGCATCGTCGAGATCGGGCTTGCCGGCGAAGAAATTCTCCGCGCGGCCGACGAGCAGCGTGTCGCCGCCGTTCTGATCGATCGCACGGCGGGCCGCGCCGAGCCGCTGCACGGCGACGTCGACCGGAAACAACGGCGCGGCGGGGTTGCCGGTCGAGTCCTCGATCGACAGACCCGCGACGCCCGTTTCCACCGCGAGCGTCACGCTCTCGGCGACTTCTTCCGGGTCGCGGCCGAAGCCGTTTTCGAAGTCGGCGTTGACCGGCAGATCGGTCGCGTCGACGATTGCGCGCAGGTGCGCGAGGATCGTTTCGCGCGGCAATGTGTTGTCCGCATGTCCGGTCGACCACGCAAAACCGGAACTCGTCGTCGCGAGCGCCTTGAAGCCGAGCGTATGCAGATAACGGGCGCTGCCCGCGTCCCACGGATTGGGCAGCACGAAACAGCCAGACGAGTGCAGCGCGCGGAAAGCGGCGCGTTTTTCAGCGGCGGTGCGGGGCATCGCATGTCTCCTTGGTGTGAGGGAGCGGCTCCCTCGTTGAAGGGAAAACGCCGCGCCAACTGTTGCGCAGGCGAATCGGCATTCACCAGGGGAAAGTCTATGTCCGTATCGAAACCGTGGTTGATGAAATGGGTGGCGACTTTCACAGACGTTTCCAATCATTCAAAATGACGACAGGCAAAGAAGCCGGTTCAGAGATGCGAAGGGCCGCGTGGGAAGACGGCATTCGCGACTGAGGTCATTTCCCCAAAGGAGGCACAACATGAACATCGCGACCCAGATGCGGTCGATCCCTGCCGTGTTGGTGCTCACGCTCGTTGGCTGCGCCGCTGGCGGCGGGAATGGCGGCGCGCAAACGCATCTGAGTGCAACGCAATGCCGCGATCTGACCGACCTCAGGAACAAGGCACCGGCCACGCACCAGCGGAGCATGAGCGAACTGACAGCGCTGCGGCAAGCGGGCTACCACCCTGAACGACGCTTTGATCCTGACTATCCGGCGAGTCTCGAGCGTGCGCAGAGGCAGGTGGACACCTGGTATCAGGCGGAATGCCCGCAGGCACGGGCTGGGTGAATCTGCCGCGGCGTCAGAATTGGCGGTACGTTGTTAGTGCCGCATAAACGTAAAGAGCGGGCGCATGCCTTGAAAACATGCGCCCGCTTCATATCGGTTCGAAACCGGCGAAAACCGCAAAGAGGGGAAAGGGCCGTCAACTCGAGAATCTTTCCTCGCTACGGACATTCGCTATACGTTCGCGACTCGTCACTGACCGTCCGGATTGACCCACATCGGATGATGGCCCGCTTGCGATGATCCGCCCATCGACGACCCATAGCCGGACGTGTCGCCTTGGCCCTTCGCCTTCATCGCGGAGACGCGTGCCTCGGCCGCCTGGATGTCCGCGGGATACTGGGCATCGAGCACGATGGCCGGGTTATAGCCAATCTGTTCGAGTTGCTGCACCTCTGCCTTGACTTCGGCCCGCGTGATCGGCTGTTCCGATTGCGCGAACGACGCGACCGGCGCAGCGATCAGGGCCGTAAGCGCAACTGCCTGGATAAGCGATTTCATGATGTTTCCCTCCGTAGTTGTCTATCCGGCACCGCAGCGATACCGGTGCCATAAGCGCAGTCTAGAGGGGGGTGAACTTGGGGAAAACCACTAGCCGACTAATTCAGTATTGCAAAGAACGGGTAGTCGGCGAGCTGTAATCTCGCCGTTGCGGGTTCTCGTAAAACAGCGCAAAAGCGGCCGTCAATCTGGTCACACACCTTTGCGCACATCGACGCGATAACTCGTGATTTGCCGATAAGTATCTCCGGGTCGCACGATCACTTCGTTCTGCCCGGTCATATTGACCTCGTTCGGGAAACCGCCCGCCTCGAGGCACAAGCCGGCGTGCCGTTGATAGCGGACACCGCCGCGTCCCGGGTTGCCGTTCAACGCGTTGCCCGTGTAAAACTGCAAGCCCCGCTGATCGGTCGCGACGGTCAGTTCGCGTCCGCTGCCCGGATCGTATGCACAGGCGACTTCGCGCAGCGGCGGCGCGTGGCCGTCGTTGCCCTGCATCGCGTTTGCCGGCGTCTCGCGCAGCACATAGCAATGATCGAAGCCGCCGGCGCGCGCGAGTTGCGCGTGCGGCCAGTCGAGCCGGCCGCCGATCGGCGCGCTCTGCCGGAAGTCGAATGCGTTGCCCGCGACGTCGGCGAGCTTGCACGGAATCATCGTCGCGTCGACTTCGAAAAAGCGCTCGGCGTCGATCGACAGCACGTGGCCGCGAATGTCGGTGCCCGCGCGCCCGGTCAGGTTGAAGTACGGATGGCTCGTCAGATTGAGCGGCGTCGGCGCGTCGGTGATCGCTTCGTAGCCGATCGTCAGCGTGCCGTCGTCGCCGAGCGAATAGCGTACTTGCACCGTCACGTTGCCCGGAAAACCGGCATCGCCTTCGGGCGACTCGAGCCGCATCAGCAACGCGCCGTCGTCCTCGGCGACCTCCCACAACGCCCGATGAAAACCGACCGTGCCGCCGTGCAGCAGATTCGGACCTTCGTTGCGATCGAGCGTGTACTCGATGCCGTCGAGCGAAAAGCGCGCGCCCGCAATGCGATTCGCCCAGCGGCCGATCAGTCCGCCCATGTAGGTCGAGGCCGCCACGTATTCGGCGGGCGTGTCGTGACCGAGCAGAATATCGCCGAGACGTCCGGTGCGATCCGGTGCGTGCCACGAAACCAGCGTCGCGCCGAGGTCGCTGATCGCGACTTTCATGCCGTGCGCGTTGCGCAACGTGTAAAGCCGTACGCGATCGCCGCCCTGCAGCGTGCCCCACGGCTCGGAAGAGAGTTGTGCGATGCTGATCATGTGGTCAGTGCGAAGAAAAAATAGAAAGCACGCTCAGCCAGCGGTTTTGGCCTTCGGGCCCACGCGCTCCTGGTATTCGCGCGGCGTGCAGCCGAGTTCGCGGCGAAATACCGCGTACATGTATTGCAGCGACGTGAAGCCGCAACGGATCGCGACTTCCGCGCTCGACGCATCGCGTTTCGCGAGCAGCGACTTCGCGACGTCGAGCTTGTGGCGCAGGATCTCCTGATGCACGGTGCACTGCCGCTCGCGCCGGAAATACTCTTCGAGCGACGAACGCGATACGCCCACATAGTCGGCCACCTGCTCGGTGCGGATGCCCTGGCACGCGTACTGGCGAATGAAATGGCGGGCGCGCATCACGTAAGGACTCGCGAGCGGCTGATGCCGCGTCGATTCGAGCACGTTGATGCCGACCGGCGGCACCAGAATGCGGCGCCCCGGAAAGCGCGCGCCGTGCAGCATCTGATGCAGGATGTGCGCGGCGGTACGGCCCATTTCCTCGGTACCCTGGATCACCGACGACAGCGGAATGCGCGTCAGCGTCCGCGTGAGCGGATCGTTGTCGATGCCGATGATCGCGACTTCCTCGGGCACCGGAATGCCCGCGATCAGACATGCCTGCAGCAAATGCCGTGCACGCGCGTCGGTCACCGCGATGATGCCGACCGGCTTCGGCAGTTGCCGCAGCCAGGTGGTCAGCTGTTCGATGGCCTGGTTCCAGGACGGCGCGCTCGTCGACAGACCGCGATAGATCTCGCTATCGATCTGCGCCGCGCTGCGTCCGTTGGCGCTGCGCAGATGCGCGAAGGCGAGTTCGCGCTGTTGCGCCCAACGGTTTTCCTGCGCCTGCGGCAGGCTGTACAGCGCGAAGTTTTCGAGGCCCGCGCCGATCAGGTGCGTGTACGCGAGCGACACGAGCTTGCTGTTGTCGGTCGCGATATAGGGTAAATCCGGGGGGTACTGCGTCGGGTCCTCGTACGACGAACCGACCGCGACCACCGGCAGTGGACAGTCGCGCAGGGCTTCGTCGACGGCGGGATCGTCGAAGTCCGCGATGATGCCGTCGCCGTCGAAGCGCTGGATACCGGCGAGCCGGCAGCGGAAGTCTTCTTCGAGGAACAGATCCCATGCGACGCGCGTCGACAGCAGGTAGTTGCCGATGCCGGTGATGATCTCGCGATCGTAGACCTTGTTCGCGTTGAACAGCAGCGCGATGCGATGGGTTGTCTGAGGTGCTTGTGGACGGGTCATGGCAGTGAGCGGCGGGTGGATCGATCGACCACGCGCCTTTGTCTCCATTGTGTCGGGTGCCTGGGAGCAACCCCGTTTTTAAGCGTCTGGTTATTCTAGGCGCCGAATCGCGCGACGGCAGTAAACAAACGCGCGGGCGGTAAGAAACATCAAGCGCGCTGCGCAATTTCGCAATTGCCGGCACATCGTGCAAGCGGCAGCATGGCGTCACTTTGTCGGCCTGCGCGGCTTCTCGCGTGGGTTGCAACGCAGCATACATTGGAGACGCCGATGTCCTACTTCGAACACATTCCGGAAATTCGTTACGAAGGTCCGCAATCGGACAACCCGCTCGCGTACCGTCACTACGACAAAACGAGGAAGGTACTCGGCAAGACGCTCGAGGAACATCTGCGTATCGCCGTCTGCTACTGGCATACCTTCGTATGGCCCGGCATCGATATCTTCGGTCAGGGCGCGTTCCGGCGGCCGTGGCAGCAACCCGGCGACGCAATGGAGCGGGCGCTGCAAAAGGCCGACGCCGCGTTCGAATTCTTCTCGAAGCTCGGCACGCCGTACTACACGTTCCACGATACCGACGTCGCGCCGGAAGGCGCGAGCGTGAAGGAATACAGCGAGAACTTCCTGCGCGTGTCCGACTACCTCGCGCGCAAGCAGCAGGATACCGGTGTCAAATTGCTGTGGGGCACCGCGAATCTGTTTTCGCATCCGCGTTACGCGGCCGGCGCCGCGACCAATCCGAATCCGGAGGTTTTCGCCTTTGCGGCGACCCAGGTGCGTCATGCGCTCGACGCGACGCTGCGCCTCGGCGGTGAAAACTACGTGTTGTGGGGTGGCCGCGAAGGCTACGACACGCTGCTGAACACCGACCTCGTGCGCGAGCGCGAGCAGTTCGCGCGCTTCCTGCACATGGTGGTCGAACACAAGCACCAGATCGGTTTCAAGGGCGCGCTGCTGATCGAGCCGAAGCCGCAGGAGCCCACCAAGCATCAATACGACTACGACGTCGCGACCGTGCACGGCTTCCTGCTGCAGCACGGCCTCGACAAGGAGATTCGCGTCAACATCGAGGCGAATCACGCGACGCTCGCGGGGCACTCGTTCCATCACGAGATTGCGACCGCATTTGCGCTCGGCATCTTCGGTAGCGTCGATGCGAATCGCGGCGATCCGCAAAATGGCTGGGACACCGACCAATTTCCCAACAGCGTCGAGGAACTCACGCTGGCCTTCTACGAAATCCTGCGCCACGGCGGTTTCACGAGCGGCGGCATGAACTTCGATGCGAAGGTGCGGCGCCAGAGTGTCGATGCGGAAGACCTGTTTTATGGCCACGTCGGCGCGATCGACAACCTCGCGCTAGGCCTCGAACGCGCCGCGGTTCTGGTCGAAAACGAGCGCCTCGAGCAGTTCAAGCGGCAACGCTACGCGGGCTGGGATGGCGAGTTCGGCCGCAAGATCCTGTCCGGCGACTACTCGCTGTCGACGCTTGCGGCGGACACCCTGGCGCGCGATCTGAATCCGCGGCATGTGAGCGGGCAACAGGAACACATGGAAAACATCGTAAATCAGGCGATTTATAGCGGACGTTGAATAAAGATCGCGCGGCCACGTCGACCGCGCGCACCAGCAAGCTGTGGGTTGTCGCTTGTCCGAGTCTGCGGCTCGCAGCGCAGACCGATACGTCCGGTATTCCGGCTATCACTACACAAAGGAGACATCAATGAAATTCGCAATGCGTCGTAACGTCCTGAGTTCGCTGTTGTGCGGCGCGGTACTCGCCAGCCTGTCGCTCGCCGCGCCGCTCGCGCACGCCAGCAAGGCTCATCCGGAAATCGGCTTCTGTATCGACGATCTGCGCGTCGAGCGCTGGTCGCGCGATCGCGACTATTTCGTCGCCGCGGCGGAAAAGCTCGGCGCGAAGGTGTCGGTGCAATCGGCCGATGCGAGCGAAGAGCGTCAGATCTCGCAGATCGAAAACCTGATCTCGCGCGGCGTCGACGTGATTGTGATCGTGCCGTTCGACTCGAAGACGCTCGGCAACGTCGTGGCCGAAGCACGCAAAGCGGGCATCAAGGTCGTGTCGTATGACCGCCTGATTCTCGACGCCGATATCGACGCCTATATCTCGTTCGACAACGAGAAGGTCGGCGAGATGCAGGCGCAGGGCGTCTATGACGTGCGACCGAAGGGCAACTACTTCCTGCTCGGCGGCGCGCCGACCGACAACAATGCGAAGATGCTGCGCCAGGGCCAGCTGAAGGTGCTGCAACCGGCGATCGACAAGGGTGACATCAAGGTGGTCGGCCAGCAGTGGGTGCCGGAGTGGAGCGCATCGACCGCGCTGCGCATCATGGAAGACGCGCTGACCGCGAACAACAACAAGATCGACGCAGTCGTCGCGTCGAATGACGGCACCGCTGGCGGCGCGATCCAGGCGCTCGCCGCGCAGGGCCTCGCAGGCAAGGTACCGATCTCGGGTCAGGATGCCGACCTCGCAGCCGTGAAGCGCGTGGCGGCCGGCACGCAGACGATGACGGTCTACAAGCCGCTGAAGCTGATCGCGAGCGAAGCGGCGAAGCTGTCGGTCGCGCTTGCCAAGGGTGACAAGCCGGCGTTCAACGCGCAATACGACAACGGCAAGAAGAAGGTCGATACGGTGCTGCTGCAGCCGACCAAGCTGACCAAGGCGAACCTCGACACCGTCGTGAAGGACGGCTTCTACACGCAAGAGCAACTCGCGAGCAAATAACACGGAGACGGGCTATGTGAACGCCACGCTCCCGGGTCATCGCGCCCGGGAGCGTGATCGAACATTGGCCCAACTTGCAGCGAGGCATAGCGAATGACGCAACCTGTTCTGACGATGCGCGGCATCGTCAAAGCTTTTTCCGGCGTGAAGGCGCTCGACGGCATCGATCTGACCGTATCGCCGGGCGAATGCGTGGGCCTGTGCGGCGAAAACGGCGCGGGCAAATCGACGCTGATGAAGGTGTTGTCCGGCGTGTATCCGCACGGTACGTGGGATGGCGAAATAACCTGGGAAGGCGAGACGCTGAAGGCCGCGAGCGTACGCGACACCGAACGCGCGGGCATCATCATCATTCACCAGGAACTGATGCTCGTGCCGGAGTTGTCGGTCGCGGAAAACATCTTTCTCGGCAACGAAATCACGCTGCCCGGCGGCCGCATGAACTACGCGGCGATGTATCAGCGTGCCGACGAACTGTTGCGCGAACTCGGCATCAGCGGCATCAACGCCGCGCAGCCCGTGATGAACTACGGGGGCGGCCATCAGCAGCTGATCGAAATCGCGAAGGCGCTGAACAAGCGCGCGAAGCTGCTGATCCTCGACGAACCGTCGTCGTCGCTGACCGCCTCCGAAATCGCGATTCTGCTCGATATCGTGCGCGATCTGAAACGGCGCGGCATTGCCTGCGTGTACATTTCGCACAAGCTCGACGAAGTCGCGGCCGTCTGCGACACGATCAGCGTGATTCGCGACGGCCGCCATGTCGCGACCGAGCCGATGCACGCCCTGACGACCGAGCGGATCATCTCGCTGATGGTCGGCCGAGAGATCAGGAACCTGTTTCCGCGCGAGCCGCATCCGATCGGCGACGTGATCTTCGAAGCGCGCAACGTGACCTGTTTCGACGTGACGAATCCGCGCCGCAAGCGCGTGGACGACGTGTCGTTCTCGTTGCGGCGCGGCGAAATTCTCGGTGTCGCCGGGCTCGTCGGCGCGGGCCGCACCGAACTGATGCAGGCGGTTTTCGGCGCGTATGCAGGCATCAGCGAGGCGCACGTCGTGCTCGACGGCAAGCCGCTGAAAATTCGCGCGCCGATCGACGCGATTCGCGCCGGCATCGCGATGGTGCCCGAGGATCGCAAACGCCACGGCATCGTGCCGGGCATGAGCGTCGGCCATAACATCACGCTTGCGGTGTTGCAGCGTTTCGCGTCGGGCGGGCGTATCGATTCCGCGGCCGAACTCGACACGATTCAGACGGAAATGAAGCGGCTTTCCGTGCGCGCCGCGAATCCGATGTTATCGATTGCAAGTCTGTCGGGTGGCAATCAGCAGAAGGCCGTGCTCACGCGCATGCTGCTGACCAACCCGACCGTGCTGATTCTCGACGAACCGACACGCGGCGTCGACGTCGGCGCCAAATACGAGATCTACAAGCTGATCTTCCAGCTGGCGCAGCGCGGCATGTCGATCGTGATGGTGTCGTCCGAATTGCCGGAAGTGCTCGGCATCAGCGACCGAGTGCTCGTGATCGGCGAAGGCGAGTTGCGCGGCGACTTCATCAACGACGGTCTCACGCAGGAAGACATTCTCGGCGCCGCGATCCGCCCCGTGCACCTATCTTCGAACCCAACCGCAGCGAGTGCCGCATGACTCCCGAAGTAACTTCCCAACGCACCGACAACGCCGCGCCGCGAGGCGCATTCGGCGGCACGCAACGGATCCAGCAACTGTTCGCGCGCTACAAGATTCTCGCGCTGCTGATCGCCGTCGCCGTGATCTGGATTTTCTTTTCGGCGCTCACGCACGGCGCGTTCGTCACGCCGCGCAACCTGTCGAATCTGCTGCGGCAGATGTCGATTACCGGCATGCTCGCGTGCGGCATGGTGTTCGTGATCATCGCCGGTGAAATCGATCTGTCGGTCGGTTCGCTGCTCGGTTTGCTCGGCGGCGTTGCGGCGATTCTCGACGTGAACCGGCACTGGCCGATCGGCGTGACGATTCCGGTCGTGTTGCTGCTCGGCGTCGCGGTCGGCGTGTTCAACGGCTGGTGGTCGACGTATCGGCGCGTGCCGTCGTTTATCGTCGGGCTCGGCGGCATGCTCGCGTATCGCGGCATTCTGCTCGGCATTACCGGAGGGTCGACGATCGCGCCGGTGTCGGACAGCTTCGTGTTCGTCGGCCAGGGCTATCTGCCGCGGCTCGCCGGCGACACGCTCGCCGTCGTGCTGTTCCTGCTGCTGGCATTTCTGACGATCCGCCAGCGAGCCAATCGGCAGCGTTATCAGTTGCGCGTCGTGCCGTTCTGGCAGGACGTCGCGAAGGTGATCGGCGCAGGCGCGATTCTCGCCGGCTTCATCGCGATGCTCGACAGTTACGGCGGCATTCCGGTGCCGGTGTTGCTGCTGCTCGCGCTGCTCGGCGTCTTCACATGGATCGCGACGCAGACCGTGTTCGGACGCCGCATCTACGCGGTCGGCTCGAACCTCGAAGCGACGCGGCTGTCGGGTGTCAACACCGACCGCGTGAAGCTCGCGATCTTCGCGCTGATGGGGCTGATGTGCGCGTTTGCCGGCATCGTCAACACGGCGCGGCTCGCGGCCGGTTCGCCGTCGGCGGGCTCGATGGGCGAACTCGACGCGATCGCCGCGTGCTTTATCGGCGGCACCTCGATGCGCGGCGGCTCCGGCACCGTGTATGGCGCGCTGATCGGCGCGCTCGTCATGGCGAGCCTCGACAACGGCATGTCCATGCTCGACGTCGACGCGTACTGGCAGATGATCGTGAAGGGCGGCATCCTCGTGCTGGCCGTGTGGATCGACGTGGTATCGGGTTCGAACCGCCGTTGATCCGGTCGCATGATCGCCTGATTGAATCAAGCGCAAGGTTCGCGGTGTGCCGGCGGTGACTTACGCCGGCACACCGCCGCCTCTGCGCGGTCGCAGTTAATGAAACACCCCACGACTTTCCCCCGCCGCTTTCAGTCCCCGCCTTCCCACGCCGCACGGCCGCTCGAGGTTCACGCGCGCATTTAAGTCTCACGCTCGCCGATTCGTCTTATTACTATTCGCAGAC
Source organism: Paraburkholderia sp. UCT31 (assembly GCF_014397655.1). Lineage (NCBI taxonomy): Bacteria > Pseudomonadati > Pseudomonadota > Betaproteobacteria > Burkholderiales > Burkholderiaceae > Paraburkholderia > Paraburkholderia sp. UCT31. The sequence goes on along the minus strand of NZ_VZQP01000021.1, from coordinate 5,885 downwards.
AAAGAAGGGTGCATCGGCGCTGTCGCCGCTTTCCTACCATCGAGCCAGCCGAGCGAGCCATGCCATGTTGACGCGCAGAACCTTTCTGCTTGGCGGCGCCAGTGTGCTGGGCGGGCTGCTGGTCGGCTGGGCCGTGGTGCCGCCGCGCCAGCGCCTGATGACGTCGACGCCGCTGCCGACGCAAGGCACTCAGGTTGGGCTAAACGGCTGGGTCAAGATCGACGCCGACAACCGCGTGACGATCATGGTGCCGAAGGCCGAAATGGGGCAGGGCATCCATACGGGGCTTGCGATGCTGCTCGCCGAGGAGCTCGACGCCGACTGGCCGCAGGTGAAAGTCGAAGAGGCGCCGATCGACCGGATCTACAACGCGGTGCAGAGCATCGTCGACGATCTGCCGTTTCGCCCCGACGACGACAGCTACATCCGGCGCGGCACCGTGTGGATCACGAGCAAGGCAGTGCGTGAGATCGGCACGATGATGACGGGCGGCTCCTCGAGCATGAACGATCTCTGGACGCCGATGCGCGAGGCCGGCGCGTCGGCGCGTGTGATGCTGATCGAGGCGGCGGCCGAGCGCTGGGACGTGCCGGTCCGCGAATGCCGCGCGGAAAAGGGCTACGTGCTGCACCCGTGGGGGCACAAGGCGACGTTCGGTGAGTTGTCGTCGATGGCCGCGCGCCAGCCGCTGCCGCGCAGCGTCGTCCTGAAGCAGCCGGCCGACTTCAGGCTGATCGGCCAGCCCGTGCGGCGCATCGAAGCCGCGTCGAAAATCGACGGTGCGGCGCGCTTCGGCATCGACGTGTTGCCCGACGGTTTGGTCTATGCAAGCGTCGTGATGTGTCCGACGCTCGGCGGCACGGTCGCGCATTTCGACGCGACGCCCGCGCAAAAGATACGGGGCTTCATCAAGGCGTTCGCCGTGCCGCCGTACGCGGGCGGCACCGGCGGCGTGGCCGTGATCGCGGACAACGCGTTTCGCGCGATGAGCGCGGTCGAGGCGATCAACGTGAGCTGGCATGACGGCGCAGCCGCGAAGGTGTCGAGCGCGGCGGTGGACTGCCGCCTCGTCGAGGCGCTCGACCATACGGACGGCCACGTGTATTACCGCGTCGGCAACGTCGACAACGCGATGAGTCGCGCGGCGCGCACGATCGAAGCGGTCTATCACGCACCGTATCTCGCGCATGGCGCGGTCGAGCCGCTGAACTGCACGGTGCAGGTCGCGGACGGCGCAGCGACCGTCTGGGTGTCGACGCAGATGCCGCGGCTGGCGCGGCATCATGCGGCGAAAGTGCTCGGCCTCGACGTCGATCTCGTCGATGTACAGACGCAGTTGTTGGGCGGCGCGTTCGGCCGGCGCCTCGAACTCGATTTCGTCGCGCAGGCCGCGGCGATCGCGCGCGAGGCCGATGGCCGTCCGGTGCAAACCATCTGGTCGCGCGCGCAGGACTTCACCCACGACTTCTACCGGCCCGCATGCGCGGCATGGCTTCAGGCCGGCTTCGACGAACACGGCACGCTGGTCGCCTGGCACGCGAAGTCGGCGGGTCAGGCGATCGTGCCGGATGCGCTCGCGCGTTACTACGGCGTGCCGCACATCCCGATCGACAAGACCACCTGCGAAGGCGCGTTCGATCAGGCGTACGAGTGGCCGGCCGCGCGCGTGTCGCACAAGATAGTCGAATTGCCGGTGCCGATCGGCTTCTGGCGCTCGGTCGGCCACTCGCATCAGGCCTTCTTCACCGAGAGCTTCACCGACGAAGCCGCCGCCGCGGCCGGTCAGGACCCGATCGCGTTTCGCGCGCTGCTGCTCGCGCAGCATCCGCGTCATCTGGCGGTCCTGAAGCGTGTCGAGAAGTTGTCCGACTGGGGGCGTCCGCTAAAACCCGCCGCCGATGGCGCGCGTTGCGCTCGTGGCGTCGCGTTGCACGAGGCGTTCGGCAGCGTGGTCGCGCAGGTCGCGGAGGTGTCGATCGGCGCGAACCGGCAGATTCGCGTGCATCGGGTGGTGTGCGTGATCGATTGCGGCTTGCCGGTGAATCCGAACCTGATCCGTCAGCAGATGGAAGGCGGCATCGTGTTCGGGCTGTCGAGCGCGTTGCAGAACGAGATCACGATCGTCAACGGCCAGGTGCAGCAGAAGAACTTCGTGGACTTTCCGGTCGTGCGGATGAACGGGTGCCCTGCGATCGAGGTCGACATCATGCCGAGCCAGCTGCACCCGCAAGGTGTCGGCGAGCCGGGCGTGCCGCCGATCGCGCCGGCGGTGGGCAATGCGGTGTTCGCACTGACGGGGCAGCGTTTGCGGACGCTGCCGTTGCGGCTTGCATGACGGACGGTGGATGAGCAAAAGCTTGCGGTGTAGCGCGGCGACTCAGGAGGCAAGCATGGCGGTACTGAATATCAACGGACGCAAGGTGAAGATCGATGCCGATCCGGACATGCCGCTGCTATGGGTGCTGCGCTGCGATCTCGGCATGACCGGCACCAAGTTCGGCTGCGGCGTGGGCATCTGCGGCGCGTGCACGATCAATCTCGACGATGCCGCGTGCTTCGCGTGCCAGACGTTGATGTCGAGCCTGCATACGCAGAAGATCACGACGATCGAGGGTTTGCAGGGACGCGAGGCGCAGGCGCTGAAGGCCGCGTGGATCGAACTCGATGTGGTGCAGTGCGGCTATTGCCAGAGCGCGCAATTGATGGCCGCTTGCGCGTTGCTGAAGCACAAGCCCGATCCGACCGATGCCGACATCGACGAGGCGATGACGCCGGTGGTGTGCCGTTGCGGCACGTATCCGCGGGTACGGGCGGCGATACATCAGGCGGCGGCGAAAGTGCGGAACAGCTAGCCGCTCTTTCGGTCCGCCGCCCGCCCAGCTCAGTTAGCCAACATTTCGACCACCGCAACCACTGCGGTGAAGATACCGATGCATCCGCCCAACGTAACTACACCCTGCATGAATGGCGACATACGAGACCTCGTAGCGTGAAGTGGTGTCACGTATTTAACCGAAAGTGAAAGCAAAAAGAAAGATTGTCAAAAATAAATCGTAAGACGGCCGATCAAGGCGCTTTCGCAGTTGCGGCCGTCGACGCTCCCGACTTCGCGGACGGCTTGGCCGCGACAGGTATTGCCTTCAGCTGCGGCCGCGTTTCACCCGGCGTGCTTTGCCCGCCAACTTCCCACCCGCCGCCCAGCGACAGGAACAGATTGACCTGATCGATCGCCACCTGACCCTCCGCCGCCGCGAGCTGCGACCTCGCGGCTGTCAGCGTGCGCGTCGCGTCGAGATCGGAGATGTACGACTCGCGCCCGGCGCGATACAGCCGATGCGTTTCATCCGCCGATTGCGCCGCCGACTTCAGCGCCGCGCGCAGCGATTCGGCGCGCGCGTAATCGGACGCGTAGGTCGCGAGGTTGGTCTCGGTTTCGCGCAGCGCGGTCAGCACCACGCCGTCGAACTTCGCGAGCGCGACCTGGCTCGACGCTTCGGCTTCGTGGACCCGTTGGCGCGCGCCATTGGCCGGGAAGGTCCAGCTGATCAGCGGACCGAAGGCCCAACGCGCCGTCGGCGAGGTGGGAATGTCTTCCAGAATGCCGGTGAAGCCCGCCGATGCGCCAATGCTGATGCTCGGATAGAGCGCCCCGGTCGCGACGCCGATGCGCGCCGTCGACGCCGCGAGCTGACGCTCGGCTTCGTGCACGTCCGGGCGTCGCCGCAGCAGCCCGGCGCCGTCGCCGATCGGAATCGGCTGGTGGATTTGCGGCAGCCGGTCGCAGGCGAGCACGGCCGGCGGCAATTGCGACGGTGCCTCGGCGAGCAGCATCGCGAGCCGGTATTGTGCGATCTTGCGGCGCGCGGTGTAGCGCGGAATGTCGGCCGTCAGAGTCTCGACCTGAGTCTGGCCGCTCGTGACCGCGGTCTGGTTTCCGCGTCCCGCGTCGCGCAGACGGCGCGACACGTCCACGCGCTCCTTCTGTAGCGCGAGCGATTGCTGCGCGACGCGCAGCTCCTCGGCCGCCGAGCATTGTTCGACGTACGAGCGCACCACGTCCGCGACGACAGTGATGCGCGCGAGGTCGCCCGCGGCTTCCACGGCCTCGGTGTCCGCCGCCGCCGCTTCGACGCCGCGGCGCAGCTTGCCGAACAGGTCGATTTCGTACGAGACGTTGATGCCCATGTCACCCAGGTTGGCGACCGGCAGTTTCTCGAAGAGCAGGTATTGCTCGGCCGATTCCTGCGCGCGCTGGATCGCCACCGACGCGTTGCCCGAAAAACCGCCCTGCGCTTGCGCTATGCCCAGCACCTCGCGCGAGCGCGCGAGATTCGCGGTCGCGACGCGCAGGTCGGTATTCGATTTCAACGCCTGGTCGACCAGACCGTTCAGCACCGGATCGTCGTACAGCTTCCACCAGACGGTCGGCAGATTGAGGGTTGACGTCAGCTTGGGATCGGCGCCCTCGATCGCGCCGTTCGCGAGCGGGGCATTGACGAGCGCCTGTTTCGGCAGCGTGTAGTTCGGCCCGACGTTGATGCAGCCGCTCAACGCGACGGTGAGCGGCAATAACGGCAGCAGTGGCAGCAGTGGCAGCAGCGGCAAGCGCGGCGCCAGCGAGGACAAGGTACGCACGAACTTCATTGCGACGCGCCCGACGGTGCGGTGCCCGACCCAGCGGACCCGGACGCCACCGATGAACCCGGCGCCACCGGCGCAGCCGAAGCGGCGACCGTGCCAGATGCGCCACCCGTGCCCGACACGGCTCGTCTCCTGAGCGGCGACAGGTCACGCACCGACACCGTCGCGGTACGCCCCGCGATCAGGCGGAAATCAGCGGGCACTTCATCGAGCGCGACCCGCACCGGAATGCGCTGCGCGAGCCGCACCCAGCTGAACGCCGGGTTCACGTTCGGCAGCAGATTGGCGCTTTGCGTGCGGTCGCGGTCTTCGATACCGGCGACGATGCTCTGCACGTGCCCGCGCAGCGGCTTCGGCTCGCCCATCACGATGATGTCGACCGGCTGGCCGATGTCGATGCCGCGCAGCTTGGTTTCCTCGAAGTAGCCGTCGACGCGGAACGAATGCATGTCGACCACCGCGACCACCGCGCGACCGGCCGCGACGAATTCGCCGACGTGCGGCGCGCGGTCGTTCAGATAGCCGTCTACCGGGCTTTTGATCGTCGAGCGCTCGAGGTTCAGCTTCGCGGTGTCGATCGCGACGTTCGCGTCGGCGAGCGCGGCTTCGCCCGCCTCGACGCGCGAGCGGCTTTCTTCGAGTACTTCGGCGGCGACGAGGTTGCCGAGCTGACGATTGCGCGCGTATTCGCGGCGCGCCTGATCGAGCGTCGCGCGGCGCTGCTGCGCCGTTGCCTCGGCCTGACGCAATGCGAGCGTGTAGCGCGCCTGATCGATCCTGAACAGCACCTGGCCCTGCTTGACCTGCTGGTTGTCCGTGACCTCGACCGACGAAATCAGTCCCGACACGTCGGGCGCGACCTGGATCACGTCGGCGCGTACGCGCCCGTCGCGGGTCCACGGCGCGAACATGTAGTAGTTGACGAGTTTCCACAGCACGAATGCTGCGACCACTACGACGATCAGGGTCAGCAGGATCTGACCGACGGAGAACCAGGTTTTTTTCACGTTATTAGTCTGTGCGAAACGACGACGACAAGGCCCAGCACCAGCACATAGACGCCGAGATCGAAGATGGTGCGATGCCAGACGAAGCGGTAAAAGCCGGTGTAATCGAGCGCGGTGCGAATGCCGAGGTTGATCAGATACGCGATCAACATCAGCACCAGCACGGACGGTACGAACACGCCGAAGATATCGATTTCACCGATCATCGCGGGAACTGGGAAAAGGGAGGGCGGGGTG
>NZ_VZQP01000020.1:0-135318 GCF_014397655.1 Paraburkholderia sp. UCT31 | reverse complement strand
GGGCGACAACGTGTCGATCACGGTGAAACTGATCAACCCGATCGCGATGGAAGAAGGTCTGCGCTTCGCAATTCGCGAGGGTGGCCGTACGGTCGGCGCTGGTGTCGTCGCCAAGATCATCGAGTAACGCCAGAGAGTTCTCGATAATCGGTTGTATCGGGGTTGGCGGTGTCGTCAACCCCAAATGGTTTAGGGGTATAGCTCAACTGGCAGAGCGTCGGTCTCCAAAACCGAAGGTTGGGGGTTCGATTCCCTCTGCCCCTGCCAACTATCGCGCCGTAGTGGCGCTTGTTAAGGTGTTATGGCGAATCCTTCCGTCGAAACTGTAAATACATCCGGCGACAAGTTGATGTTGATCGCAGGTGTGTTGCTGGTCTTGGCCGGGTTCGTGGGGTTCTTCTGGCTTAATGGCCAGGAATGGTACATCCGCGGAGCCGCCTTGGCTGTTGGTGCGATCGCGGGTGTCGCAGTCGGTCTTCTCTCGGCGCCTGGCAAGGGTTTCATCGCTTTCGCCAATGACTCATACAAAGAGGTCCGCAAGGTAGTTTGGCCGAGTCGCAAAGAGGCGACCCAAACAACACTCGTGGTCTTCGGCTTCGTAGTCGTGATGGCTATCTTCCTCTGGGTTTGTGATAAATCCATTGAGTGGGCGATTTTCTCGGCGATTCTGGGTTGGAAATGATATGAGTGATACTCCGGCATCCCCGAGCGGCAAACGTTGGTACGTAGTGCACGCATATTCCGGTATGGAGAAGAGCGTGCAACGAGCGCTTCAGGAGCGCATCGAGCGGGCTGGTATGCAGGAACAGTTCGGCCAGATCCTCGTTCCAACGGAAGAGGTTGTTGAGGTAAAGGGCGGTCACAAATCAGTAACCGAACGTCGTTTCTTCCCGGGCTATGTTTTAGTCGAAATGGAAATGACAGACGAAACGTGGCACCTCGTGAAAAATACGGCGAAGGTGACCGGCTTCGTTGGCGGGGCGCGTAATCGGCCGAGCCCGATCTCCCCTCGGGAAGTTGAAAAGATCATGTCGCAGATGCAGGAGGGCGTGGAGAAGCCGCGTCCGAAGACCCTGTTTGAGGTAGGCGAGATGGTGCGCGTGAAAGAAGGCCCGTTCACAGATTTCAACGGCAGCGTCGAAGAAGTGAACTACGAAAAGTCGCGAGTCCGTGTTTCCGTTACAATCTTCGGCCGCGCAACGCCGGTCGAGTTGGAATTCGGCCAAGTCGAAAAGTTGTAGTCTAGATTTTACGGAACGCACCGCTAGGTGCGTTCCGTATTTCGCGCTTACGGTCCGCGTAATGGCCGTTGAGGAGCGTAACTAGTCAGTTTGTCGGCGAACACGCGCTACTACTCACTGAGCGTCCGCCCGTAAGGCGGCGTTCCACAGAGGTTCTCGAAATGGCAAAGAAAATTATCGGCTTTATCAAGCTGCAGATTCCTGCAGGTAAAGCCAACCCGTCGCCGCCGGTTGGTCCGGCACTGGGTCAGCGCGGCCTGAACATCATGGAGTTCTGCAAGGCGTTCAACGCGCAGACTCAAGCGATGGAACCGGGTCTGCCGATTCCTGTCGTGATCACGGCATTCGCGGACAAGAGCTTCACGTTCGTTCTGAAGACGCCGCCGGCTACGGTTCTGATCAAGAAGGCAGCGAAGCTCGACAAGGGTTCGAGCAAGCCGCATACCGACAAGGTCGGCAAGATCACCCGCGCTCAAGCTGAAGATATCGCCAAGACCAAGATGCCCGATCTGACGGCTGCTGATCTGGACGCAGCGGTTCGTACGATCGCTGGTAGCGCCCGCTCGATGGGCATCACCGTGGAGGGCGTGTAAATGGCTAAGCTTTCGAAGCGTCTGCAAGCATTTGCAGCCAAAGTGGATCGTCAGAAGCTGTACCGGATCGAAGACGCTCTGTCGCTCGTGAAGGAATGCGCAAGCGCGAAGTTCGACGAGTCGATCGACGTCGCCGTGCAACTCGGCATTGACGCAAAGAAGTCGGATCAAGTGGTTCGCGGCTCGGTCGTGCTGCCCGCTGGTACCGGTAAGTCGGTCCGCGTCGCTGTGTTCGCGCAGGGCGAAAAGGCTGAGCAGGCTCGTGCCGCTGGTGCTGACGTCGTCGGTATGGAAGACCTGGCCGAACAGGTCAAGGCCGGGAACCTGAACTTCGACATCGTGATCGCTTCGCCGGACACGATGCGTATCGTCGGTACGCTCGGGCAGATTCTCGGCCCGCGTGGCCTGATGCCGAACCCGAAGGTTGGCACGGTCACGCCGGACGTCGCGACCGCGGTCAAGAACGCCAAGGCTGGTCAGGTGCAATTCCGTGTCGACAAGGCCGGCATTATCCACGCAACGATCGGCCGCGCTTCGTTTGAACCGGCAGCACTGCGCAACAACCTGAATGCGCTGATCGAAGCGCTGCAGAAGGCGAAGCCGGCAACGAGCAAGGGCGTGTATCTGCGCAAGGTCGCTCTGTCGAGCACGATGGGTGTTGGTGTTCGTGTCGACCAGACGTCGATCGCTGCCCAGTAATGAATTTCGCCGCTCCGGCGCGAGTTGGGGCGGCTTTTAAGGGCTTTGGGCGGTTGCGAGGTGGCAGTCTGCATCGCGCGGCCGGTTGTCAAAGACCGTTGGTGGGCACGCAGCAAGTAGGCGGGTCCTTAATGTAAAGCCAACGCAGATGGCGAACCCGAAAAGGTTTTGTAGTGATGAAGCCGTTGGATGTCTGTAGCGATACGGATTTTTGACGGTCGAAATACTCCTGACTGGTCGGACGCCGTGATTGAATGCGGTACACAAGGCGCACGCTGCGTGTATCGAATCTGGAGGTTAACCGTGCCACTAAACAAAGAAAGCAAGCAGGCCGTCGTCGCTGAGGTTGCCGCGCAAGTCGCGAAAGCTCAGACCGTGGTTCTGGCTGAGTATCGTGGAATCGCGGTTGGCGATCTGACCAAGCTGCGCGCGAAAGCGCGTGAGCAACAGGTTTACCTTCGCGTGTTGAAGAACACGCTGGCGCGTCGCGCCGTCGAGGGTACCCCGTTTGCTCCGCTGGCAGAGCAGATGACTGGCCCCCTGATCTACGGCATCTCGGAAGATGCGATTGCTGCTGCTAAGGTCGTCAATGACTTCAGCAAGAGCAATGACAAGTTGGTCATCAAGGCTGGTTCCTACGAAGGCAAGGTGATGGACAAGGCTGGCGTGCAAGCGCTGGCAAGCATCCCGAGCCGCGAAGAACTGCTCTCCAAGCTGTTGTACGTTATGCAGGCACCTGTTTCTGGCTTCGCGCGCGCTCTGGCCGCGCTGGCAGAAAAGAAGCAAGGCGAAGAAGCCGCTGCGTAATGCACTTCAGTCGAGCGTGATTGATCGCTGGCTGTATCCGAATTCAATTTAGGAGTATTTCAAATGGCAATCGCAAAAGAAGACATCCTCGAAGCCGTAGGCTCGATGTCGGTTCTGGAACTGAACGAGCTGGTCAAGGCGTTCGAAGAAAAGTTTGGCGTCTCGGCAGCTGCTGTTGCAGTGGCTGGCCCGGCAGGTGCAGCCGGCGGCGCTGCTGCTGCTGAAGAGCAGACCGAATTCACGGTCATCTTGGCAGAAACCGGTGCAAACAAGGTTTCGGTCATTAAGGCTGTTCGCGAATTGACGGGTCTCGGCCTGAAGGAAGCGAAGGATCTGGTCGACGGTGCACCGAAGCCCGTTAAGGAAGCGGTGCCCAAGGCTGCTGCTGAAGAAGCCAAGAAGAAGCTGGAAGAAGCCGGCGCGAAGGTTGAAATCAAGTAAGCTTCAACGCGCTGTGCGAAGGCTGGCGGTTTTTCACCGCCGGCCTTTTTGTGCTTTGTGGAGGACGCGTTTTTGCGGGCGTATGCCGGCAGGAATGTGATTCCGAGAAGCCAAAGAAAAACGCCCACGGTAATTTTGACCGGCATTTTTCTTTGTCTTCTGAAGCGACTGCAGAAGGCAAGTTTGGTCGGGTAGCGGGCAACACAGGCATCCGCTGCCGTCAGCCAGCGGTTGGTAGCGGCCAACCACCAAGCTTCTAGGCTCGTTCAAGCCATCGGACGGCCATCGGGTCTCAGTCGGTGAACACTCGGGTTGTCTCATCAAGGTATCCTGCCTCGACAACTATGCCCGCCGTGATTCGGAGATCGTATGCAATATTCCTTCACCGAGAAGAAGCGTATTCGCAAGAGTTTTGCGAAGCGCCCCATCGTTCACCAAGTACCTTTCCTGCTGGCTACCCAGCTTGAATCATTCAGCACGTTTCTGCAAGCAGATACGTCATCTACGCAACGCAAGCCGGAAGGCTTGCAGGCCGCGTTTACTTCCGTTTTTCCGATCGTTTCGCACAACGGCTTCGCGCGTCTTGAGTTCGTCAGCTACATGCTGTCGCCGCCGGCATTCAACATCAAGGAATGCCAGCAGCGCGGTCTGACGTACTGCTCGGCGCTGCGCGCCAAGGTGCGTCTGGTGCTGCTCGACAAAGAATCACCGAGCAAGCCGGTCGTCAAAGAAGTGAAGGAACAGGAAGTGTACATGGGCGAAATCCCGCTCATGACGCCGACCGGTTCGTTCGTCATCAACGGCACCGAACGTGTGATCGTTTCGCAGCTGCACCGTTCGCCGGGTGTTTTCTTCGAACACGACAAGGGCAAGACGCACAGCTCGGGCAAGCTGCTGTTTTCGGCACGTATCATTCCCTACCGTGGCTCGTGGCTCGACTTCGAATTCGACCCGAAGGACGTGCTGTACTTCCGCGTCGACCGTCGTCGTAAGATGCCGGTTACGATCCTGCTAAAGGCAATCGGCCTGACGCCGGAACAGATCCTCGCAAACTTCTTCGTGTTCGACAATTTCACGCTGATGCCGGAAGGCGCGCAGATGGAATTCGTGCCGGAGCGTTTGCGCGGTGAAGTCGCGCGCTTCGATATCACGGACCGCGATGGCAACGTGATCGTCCAGAAGGACAAGCGGATCAACGCCAAGCACATTCGCGACCTCGATAACGCGAAGACCAAGTTCATCTCGGTGCCGGAAGATTATCTGCTCGGCCGTGTGCTCGCGAAGAACGTGATCGACGGCGATACGGGTGAAGTCATCGCGAACGCCAACGACGAAATTACCGAATCCGTGCTCGAGAAGCTGCGCGAAGCGAAGATCAAGGACATCCAGACGCTCTACACGAACGATCTGGACCAGGGTCCGTACATCTCGTCGACGCTGCGTATCGACGAAACGGCCGATAAGATGGCCGCACGTATCGCGATCTACCGCATGATGCGTCCGGGCGAGCCGCCGACCGAAGAAGCGGTCGAGGCACTGTTCAACCGTCTGTTCTACAGCGAAGAAGCGTACGACCTGTCGAAGGTGGGTCGTATGAAGTTCAACCGGCGCGTCGGCCGTGATGAAATCGTCGGTCCGATGACGCTGCAGGACGACGACATTCTCGCGACGATCAAGATCCTCGTCGAGCTGCGCAACGGCAAGGGCGAAGTGGACGACATCGACCACCTCGGCAACCGTCGTGTGCGCTGCGTCGGCGAACTCGCTGAGAACCAGTTCCGCGCGGGCCTCGTGCGTGTCGAACGTGCTGTGAAGGAACGCCTCGGCCAGGCCGAAAGCGAAAACTTGATGCCGCACGACCTGATCAACTCGAAGCCGATCTCGTCGGCGATTCGCGAGTTCTTCGGGTCGTCGCAACTGTCGCAGTTCATGGACCAGACCAATCCGCTGTCGGAAATCACGCACAAGCGTCGTGTTTCTGCACTAGGCCCGGGCGGTCTGACTCGTGAGCGCGCAGGCTTCGAAGTCCGCGACGTGCACCCAACTCACTACGGCCGTGTGTGCCCGATTGAAACGCCGGAAGGTCCGAACATCGGTCTGATCAACTCGCTCGCTCTGTACGCGCACCTGAACGAATACGGCTTCCTCGAAACGCCGTATCGCAAGGTGGCGGACGGCAAGGTGACCGACCAGATTGACTATCTGTCGGCGATCGAAGAAGGCCGTTACGTGATCGCTCAGGCGAACGCGGCGGTGGCTGACGACCGCACGCTGACCGATGAACTCGTGTCGTCGCGTGAAGCGGGCGAAACGCTGATGGTCACGCCGGACCGCATTCAGTACATGGACGTGGCGCCGTCGCAGATCGTGTCGGTCGCAGCTTCGCTGATTCCGTTCCTCGAGCACGACGACGCGAACCGCGCATTGATGGGCTCGAACATGCAGCGTCAGGCCGTCCCGTGTCTGCGTCCGGAAAAGCCGGTCGTCGGTACGGGCATCGAACGCACCGTGGCGGTCGACTCGGGCACGACGGTTCAGGCACTGCGTGGCGGTGTGGTCGATTACGTCGACGCGGGCCGTATCGTGATTCGCGTGAACGACGACGAAGCGGTCGCGGGTGAAGTCGGCGTCGACATCTACAATCTGATCAAGTACACGCGTTCGAACCAGAACACGAACATCAACCAGCGTCCGATCGTGAAGATGGGCGACAAGGTTGCGCGCGGCGACGTGCTGGCTGACGGCGCATCGACCGATCTGGGCGAGCTCGCGCTCGGCCAGAACATGCTGATCGCGTTCATGCCATGGAACGGCTACAACTTCGAAGACTCCATCCTGATTTCGGAGAAGGTCGTTGCGGACGACCGTTACACGTCGATTCACATCGAAGAACTGAACGTCGTTGCACGCGACACGAAGCTCGGACCGGAAGAAATCACGCGCGACATCTCGAATCTCGCCGAAGTGCAGCTTGGCCGTCTCGACGAGTCGGGCATCGTGTACATCGGCGCGGAAGTCGAAGCGGGCGACGTGCTGGTCGGCAAGGTCACGCCGAAGGGCGAAACGCAGCTGACGCCGGAAGAAAAGCTGCTGCGCGCGATCTTCGGTGAGAAGGCGTCGGACGTGAAAGACACGTCGCTGCGCGTGCCGTCGGGCATGAGCGGCACCGTGATCGACGTGCAGGTATTCACGCGTGAAGGCATCCAGCGCGACAAGCGCGCGCAACAGATCATCGACGATGAACTGAAGCGCTATCGTCTCGACCTGAACGACCAGCTGCGTATCGTGGAAGGTGATGCGTTCCAGCGTCTCGCGCGCATGCTCGAAGGCAAGGTCGCGAATGGCGGTCCGAAGAAGCTCGCGAAGGGCACGAAGATCGAGCGCGCTTACCTCGAAGATCTGGACCACTATCACTGGTTCGACATCCGCCTCGCGGATGAAGAAGCAGCGGCCCAGCTCGAAGCGATCAAGAACTCGATCGAAGAGAAGCGTCACCAGTTCGACCTCGCGTTCGAAGAGAAGCGCAAGAAGCTCACGCAAGGCGACGAACTGCCGCCGGGCGTGCTGAAGATGGTCAAGGTGTATCTGGCGGTGAAGCGCCGTCTGCAGCCTGGCGACAAGATGGCAGGCCGTCACGGTAACAAGGGTGTCGTGTCGAAGATCGTGCCGATCGAAGACATGCCCTACATGGCCGACGGCCGTCCGGCTGACGTCGTTCTGAACCCGCTCGGCGTGCCGTCGCGGATGAACGTGGGTCAGGTTCTCGAAGTGCATCTGGGTTGGGCCGCGAAGGGTCTCGGCTGGCGTATCGGCGAAATGCTGCAGCGTCAGGCGAAGATCGCTGAACTGCGCGAATTCCTGATCAAGATCTACAACGAATCGGGCCGCGCCGAAGAGCTGGACAGCTTCAGCGACGACGAAATCCTCGAACTGGCGAAGAACCTGCGCGAAGGCGTGCCGTTCGCAACGCCGGTGTTCGACGGTGCGACGGAAGAAGAAATGTCCCGCGCGCTCGATCTGGCGTTCCCGGACGACATCGCTGAAAACCTCGGCATGACGCCGTCGAAGAACCAGGTGCGTCTGTTCGACGGTCGCACGGGCGAGATGTTCGAACGTACGGTGACGGTCGGCTACATGCACTACCTGAAGCTGCACCACCTGGTCGACGACAAGATGCACGCGCGTTCCACGGGCCCGTACTCGCTCGTCACGCAGCAGCCGTTGGGCGGTAAGGCGCAGTTCGGTGGCCAGCGTTTCGGTGAAATGGAAGTGTGGGCGCTCGAAGCGTACGGCGCATCGTACGTGCTGCAGGAAATGCTGACGGTGAAGTCGGACGACGTGACGGGCCGGACCAAGGTTTACGAGAACCTGGTCAAGGGCGATCACGTGATCGATGCCGGCATGCCTGAGTCGTTCAACGTGTTGGTGAAGGAAATCCGGTCGCTGGGTATCGACATCGACCTGGACCGGAACTAATCGGACTACTGGAGAGAAGCGATGAAAGCTTTGCTCGATCTATTCAAGCAAGTCCAACAACCTGAAGTTTTCGACGCGATCAAGATCGGTCTGGCCTCGCCGGACAAGATCCGTTCGTGGTCGTTCGGTGAAGTCAAGAAGCCGGAAACCATCAACTACCGCACGTTCAAGCCGGAGCGCGATGGTCTGTTCTGCGCGAAGATTTTCGGTCCGATCAAGGACTACGAATGCCTTTGCGGCAAGTACAAGCGCCTGAAGCACCGCGGCGTGATCTGCGAGAAGTGCGGCGTCGAAGTGACGCTCGCGAAGGTGCGTCGTGAGCGAATGGGCCACATTGAGCTGGCCTCGCCGGTCGCGCACATCTGGTTCCTGAAGTCGCTGCCGTCGCGTCTGGGCATGGTGCTCGACATGACGCTGCGCGACATCGAGCGCGTGCTGTACTTCGAAGCATACGTGGTGATCGATCCGGGCATGACGCCGCTCAAAGCGCGGCAGATCATGACCGAAGAGGATTACTACAACAAGGTCGAGGAATACGGCGACGAATTCCGTGCCGAGATGGGCGCGGAAGGTATTCGCGAACTGCTGCGCGCGATCAACATCGACGAGCAGGTCGAGCTGCTGCGCACGGAGCTCAAGAACACCGGCTCGGAAGCGAAGATCAAGAAGTACGCGAAGCGCCTGAAAGTGCTCGAGGCGTTCCAGCGTTCGGGCATCAAGCCGGACTGGATGGTCCTCGAAGTGCTGCCGGTGCTGCCGCCGGAACTGCGTCCGCTCGTCCCGCTCGACGGCGGCCGTTTCGCGACGTCGGACCTGAACGACCTGTATCGCCGCGTGATCAACCGTAACAACCGGTTGAAGCGTTTGCTCGAGCTGAAGGCGCCTGAAATCATCGTCCGCAACGAAAAGCGGATGCTGCAGGAAGCCGTCGACTCGCTGCTCGACAACGGCCGTCGCGGCAAGGCGATGACCGGTGCGAACAAGCGTCCACTGAAGTCGCTCGCGGACATGATCAAGGGTAAGGGCGGTCGCTTCCGTCAGAACCTGCTCGGTAAGCGTGTCGACTACTCGGGCCGTTCGGTGATCGTGGTCGGCCCGACGCTGAAGCTGCATCAGTGCGGTCTGCCGAAGCTGATGGCGCTCGAACTGTTCAAGCCGTTCATCTTCAACAAGCTCGAAGTGATGGGTGTCGCTACCACCATCAAGGCTGCGAAGAAGGAGGTCGAGAACCAGACACCGGTGGTGTGGGACATCCTCGAAGAGGTGATCCGCGAACATCCGGTCATGCTGAACCGTGCGCCGACGCTGCACCGTCTCGGCATCCAGGCTTTCGAGCCGGTGCTGATCGAAGGTAAGGCAATCCAGCTGCACCCGCTCGTTTGCGCGGCGTTCAACGCCGACTTCGACGGTGACCAGATGGCCGTTCACGTGCCGCTGTCGCTCGAAGCGCAGATGGAAGCGCGCACACTGATGCTCGCGTCGAACAACGTACTGTTCCCGGCTAACGGCGATCCGTCGATCGTGCCGTCGCAGGATATCGTGCTCGGCCTGTACTACGCGACGCGTGAAGCGGTGAACGGCAAGGGCGAAGGCCTGACGTTCACGGGCGTGTCGGAAGTGCTGCGCGCGTACGAGAACAAGGAAGTCGAACTGGCCTCGCGCGTCAACGTGCGGATCACCGAAATGGTCCACAACGAAGACAAGTCGGAAGGCGGGCCGGCGTTCGTACCGAAGATCACGCTGTATGCGACCACGGTTGGCCGCTCGATCCTGTCGGAAATCCTGCCGCCGGGTCTGCCGTTCTCGGTGCTGAACAAGCCGCTGAAGAAGAAGGAAATCTCGCGTCTGATCAACACCGCGTTCCGCAAGTGCGGTCTGCGTGAGACGGTGATTTTCGCCGACCAACTGATGCAGTCGGGCTTCCGTCTGGCAACGCGTGCTGGTATTTCGATTTGCGTCGACGACATGCTCGTACCGCCGCAGAAGGAAACCATCGTTGGCGACGCCGCGAAGAAGGTGAAGGAATACGACCGTCAGTACATGTCGGGTCTCGTCACTGCGCAGGAGCGCTACAACAACGTGGTCGACATCTGGTCGGCGACGTCGGAAGCGGTCGGCAAGGCAATGATGGAGCAGCTGTCGACGGAACCGGTCACGGACCGCGACGGCAACCAGACGCGTCAGGAGTCGTTCAACTCCATCTACATGATGGCGGACTCAGGCGCTCGTGGTTCCGCGGTTCAGATCCGTCAGCTGGCCGGTATGCGCGGTCTGATGGCGAAGCCGGACGGCTCGATCATCGAGACGCCGATTACGGCGAACTTCCGCGAAGGTCTGAACGTGTTGCAGTACTTCATCTCGACCCACGGTGCACGTAAGGGTCTGGCTGATACGGCACTGAAGACCGCGAACTCGGGTTACCTGACGCGTCGTCTCGTCGACGTGACGCAGGATCTGGTCGTCGTCGAGGAGGATTGCGGCACGTCGAACGGCGTGGCGATGAAGGCGCTCGTGGAAGGCGGTGAAGTGGTCGAAGCGCTGCGTGACCGTATCCTGGGTCGCGTGGCCGTGGCTGACATCGTCAACCCGGAATCGCAGGAAACGCTGTTCGAAGCGGGCACACTGCTCGACGAAGACGCGGTCGAAGACATCGAACGCCTCGGCATCGACGAAGTGCGCGTGCGCACGCCGCTGACCTGCGAAACGCGCTACGGTCTGTGCGCGGCCTGCTACGGTCGCGACCTCGGCCGCGGCTCGCTGGTGAACGTCGGCGAAGCGGTCGGCGTGATCGCGGCGCAGTCAATCGGTGAACCGGGCACGCAGCTCACGATGCGTACGTTCCACATCGGTGGCGCGGCGTCGCGTGCGGCGGTGGCATCGTCGGTCGAAGCGAAGTCGAACGGTACGGTGCGTTTCACGTCGACGATGCGTTACGTCACGAATGCGAAGGGCGAGCAGATCGTCATCTCGCGTTCGGGTGAAGCGATGATCACCGACGATCACGGCCGCGAGCGCGAGCGTCACAAGGTGCCGTACGGCGCCACGCTGCTGCAGCTCGACGGTGCGCAGATCAAGGCTGGCACGCAACTGGCCACGTGGGATCCGATGACGCGTCCGATCATCACCGAGTATGGTGGTACGGTGAAGTTCGAGAACGTCGAGGAAGGCGTGACGGTCGCGAAACAGATCGACGACGTGACGGGTCTGTCCACGCTCGTCGTGATCGACGTGAAGCGTCGTGGTTCGCAGGCGTCGAAGACGGTGCGTCCGCAGGTCAAGCTGCTCGATGCGAACGGCGAGGAAGTGAAGATCCCGAACACCGAGCACTCGGTGCAGATCGGCTTCCAGGTCGGCGCGCTGATCACCGTGAAGGACGGTCAGCAGGTGCAGGTCGGCGAAGTGCTCGCACGTATCCCGACCGAATCGCAGAAGACGCGTGACATTACCGGTGGTCTGCCGCGTGTGGCGGAACTGTTCGAAGCACGTTCGCCGAAGGACGCGGGTATCCTGGCGGAAGTCACGGGTACGACGTCGTTCGGTAAGGACACGAAGGGCAAGCAGCGTCTCGTTATCACGGACCTCGAGGGCAACCAGCACGAGTTCCTGATCGCGAAGGAAAAGCAGGTTCTGGTGCACGATGGTCAGGTCGTCAACAAGGGCGAAATGATCGTCGACGGACCGGCGGATCCGCACGACATCCTGCGTCTGCAGGGCGTCGAGGCGCTGTCGCGCTACATCGTGGACGAAGTGCAGGACGTGTACCGTCTGCAAGGCGTGAAGATCAACGACAAGCACATCGAAGTGATCGTGCGTCAGATGTTGCGCCGCGTGCAGATTTCGGACAACGGCGACACGCGTTTCATCCCGGGCGAACAGGTCGAGCGGTCGGACATGCTCGACGAGAACGACCGTATGATCGCGGAAGACAAGCGTCCGGCAACGTACGAAAACGTGCTGCTCGGTATCACGAAGGCGTCGCTGTCGACCGATTCGTTCATCTCCGCGGCGTCGTTCCAGGAAACGACCCGCGTGCTGACCGAAGCGGCGATCATGGGCAAGCGCGACGACCTGCGTGGCCTGAAGGAAAACGTGATCGTCGGCCGCCTGATTCCGGCCGGTACGGGTCTCGCGTTCCACAAGGCGCGCAAGAGCAAGGAACTGGCCGACCGCGAGCGTTTCGATCAGATCGCAGCGGAAGAGTCGTTCGAATTCGGTACGCCGGAAACGCCGGCTGCCGAACAGCAACACTCGGGCGAGTAAGTGCTGGCGGCGCAAGCCGCCATGCCTCACGAGCCACGAAGGCCGCTCAGTTTCGACTGAGCGGTTTTTTTTTGCTCTTTTTGCGCGTGCATGGGTGCCACGTGCCGGAGCAGTCCTAGGCCCGATGGCTAACGTTGTCGCAAAGCGCGGGCGCGGCACGAATGGGTTGGTAAAATTCGTCTCACCGCCTGCGTGCCGTTCCTTTCGCCGTCTCTCTCAAATACATGTCCCGACCGCTCGAAATCCTCAATGAAGTCTTTGGTTATCCCGCGTTCAGAGGGCAGCAGGGCGAAATTGTCGAGCACGTCGCCGACGGTGGCGATTGCCTTGTGCTGATGCCGACGGGCGGCGGCAAATCGCTGTGCTATCAGATCCCGTCGCTGGTGCGGCGCGAATGCGGCTTTGGCGCCGGCATCGTGGTGTCGCCACTGATCGCGCTGATGCAGGATCAGGTGGCCGCGCTGACCGAAGTCGGCGTGCGGGCCGCGTACCTGAACTCAACGTTGTCGAGCGCGGAGGCGGTGGCCACCGAGCGGGCGCTCCGCGACGGCGACATCGATCTGCTCTACGTCGCACCGGAGCGGCTGATGACGCCGCGCTTCCAGGAACTGCTCGAACGCACGCGCATCGGTCTTTTCGCGATCGACGAAGCGCACTGCGTGTCGCAATGGGGACACGATTTCCGGCCCGAATATATTCAGCTGTCGGTGCTGCACGAGCGCTTTCCGAATGTCCCGCGCATCGCGCTGACGGCGACCGCCGACGCGATCACGCGCGACGAAATCATCCACCGTCTCGCGCTCGAAGATGCGCGCGTGTTCGTGTCGAGTTTCGATCGGCCGAACATCCGCTATCGCATCGCCGAAAAAGACAACGCGCGCACGCAACTGCTCGACTTCATCCGCGCCGAGCATACGAAAGCCGACGGTACGACCGACGCGGGCGTCGTTTATTGCCTGTCGCGCCGCAAGGTCGAGGAAACCGCGGAGTGGCTGAAGGAAAAGGGCATGCGCGCGCTGCCATACCACGCCGGCATGGAGTTCGAGGTGCGCCAGAAACATCAGGAGATGTTCCAGCGCGAGGAAGGCATCGTGATGTGCGCGACGATTGCGTTCGGCATGGGCATCGACAAACCCGACGTGCGGTTCGTCGCGCATCTGGATTTGCCCAAGAGCGTGGAAGGGTACTACCAGGAGACCGGCCGCGCGGGCCGCGACGGACTGCCGTCGAACGCGTGGATGGCCTACGGGCTCGGCGACGTCGTGCAGCAGCGCAAGATGATCGACGAATCCGAAGCAGACGACGCGCACAAGCGGGTCCAGACCGGCAAGCTCGACGCGCTGCTCGGTTTGTGCGAAACGGCGACTTGCCGGCGGGTGCGCCTGCTCGCGTACTTCGGCGAAACGAGCCAGCCGTGCGGCAACTGCGACAACTGCCTCGAGCCGCCGCCGACCTGGGATGCAACGCGCGAGGCTCAGATGGCGCTGTCGTGCGTGTTTCGCGCGCAGCGTGCGAGCGGCTTTCATTTCGGAGCCGGACACCTGATAGATATTTTGCGTGGCAACCGCAGCGAAAAAATCCTGCAGCGTGGCCACGAGAAGCTGACCACGTTCGGTATCGGCGCGGCGCTCGGTGAGCCGGAGTGGCGTGCGATCTTTCGCCAACTCGTCGCGTTCGGTTACCTGACGGTCCACCACGAGGGCTTCGGTTCGCTCGTGCTGACGGAGGCGAGCAAGCCGGTGCTCAAGGGCGAGCAGAAGGTGACGATGCGTCGCTACGTCAAGCCGACACGCACGCGTCAATCGTCGGGTCGTACGAGCGAGCGCGCCGATCCGACCATTGGCATGGGCCCTCGCGAGCGGGCCCGCTGGGAGCGTCTACGCATGTGGCGCACAGAAACCGCGAAGAGCGACGGAGTGCCGGCTTATGTGATTTTCCATGACGCGACGCTCGCGGAAATCGCCCGTCTCGGCCCCGATTCGATCGACGATCTGCGCGGGATTCCGGGCATGGGGGCGCGTAAACTGGACCGTTTCGGCTACGAATTGCTGCACGTCGTAGCGGCAGACTGACGTCGTCTGGCTGTTTAGCCGGATTGACAGGGGCGAAACACCGCAACCTGTTGACTCCCTTAGTATTTTCGGAATATTATGTTAGGTTCCGGTTCTTGGAATGCTACGCGCAACTTCAGTTCGTGCGTGAGCGGGCCAGCCGGAAGTTCGATGCGCGGGCGTTTCCGCTTTGCCCGGAAACCGATGCGTCGATTTTGTTCAATTTCAGGAATAATCAATGCCAACCATCAATCAACTGGTTCGCAAAGGCCGCACGTCGGAAACGACGAAGAGCAAGAGCCCGGCTTTGCAGGACTGCCCCCAGCGTCGCGGCGTGTGCACCCGTGTGTACACCACGACGCCGAAGAAGCCGAACTCGGCACTCCGTAAGGTCGCCAAGGTTCGTCTGACGAACGGCTTCGAAGTCATTTCGTACATTGGTGGCGAAGGCCACAACCTGCAGGAACACTCGGTCGTGCTGATTCGCGGCGGCCGTGTGAAGGACTTGCCGGGTGTGCGTTACCACATGGTTCGCGGCTCGCTGGATACCCAGGGCGTCAAGGATCGTAAGCAGGCTCGCTCGAAGTACGGTGCAAAGCGTGCCAAGGCTGGCAAGTAATTAGCCGGTCGATCGTAGTTTCAGGTCGCCTGCAAAGGCGGTAATAGCGATGGTGCCGGAATCGCCGGTGCTATCGAGTAAGTGGTCACCCGACCAGGCTGGTTAGTCTTACGGATGAATCGGGTTAGTTGGTGGCCGCGGGGCTGTAAGCAGCTCCAACTGAAAAGTAAAGGAAGAAACATGCCGCGTCGTCGCGAAGTCCCTAAGCGGGAAGTGTTGCCGGATCCGAAGTTTGGCAACGTTGATGTAGCAAAATTCATGAACGTGCTGATGCTCTCCGGCAAGAAGTCGGTTGCCGAGCGTATCGTGTACGGCGCTTTCGAACAGATCCAGACCAAGGGTGGCAAGGACCCGCTGGAAGTGTTCACGGTGGCGCTCAACAACGTCAAGCCGGTGGTAGAAGTGAAGAGCCGCCGCGTTGGTGGTGCGAACTATCAGGTTCCGGTCGAAGTGCGCCCGTCGCGTCGTATGGCATTGGCGATGCGTTGGCTGCGTGAAGCCGCGAAGAAGCGCAGCGAGAAGTCGATGGCCCTGCGTCTGGCAGGTGAGCTCTCCGAAGCGGCCGAAGGCCGTGGCGGCGCGATGAAGAAGCGCGACGAAGTTCACCGGATGGCAGAAGCCAACAAGGCGTTCTCGCACTTCCGTTTCTAAGCTTCCCCACCCCGGGTTTAGCGGAAAACGGAAAGAAATTCCGGGCGGGTGCGCTTCAAAGGCGCCTCGCCCGTTTGTGTTACAGCGCGATGGACATCTCTCGCATCGCGTCATCCCAATAGAGGATCAAAGTGGCTCGCAAGACTCCTATCGAGCGCTACCGTAACATCGGTATTAGCGCTCACATCGACGCCGGCAAAACGACGACGACCGAGCGCATTCTGTTCTACACGGGCGTGAACCACAAGATTGGTGAAGTTCACGACGGCGCTGCCACCATGGACTGGATGGAGCAGGAACAGGAGCGCGGCATCACGATTACTTCCGCTGCTACCACGGCATTCTGGAAGGGCATGGCGGGCGACCGCGCCGAACACCGCATCAACATCATCGACACCCCGGGTCACGTCGACTTCACGATTGAAGTCGAGCGCTCGATGCGCGTGCTCGACGGCGCGTGCATGGTGTACTGCGCTGTAGGCGGCGTGCAGCCCCAGTCGGAAACCGTGTGGCGTCAGGCTAACAAGTACAAGGTTCCCCGTCTCGCGTTCATCAACAAGATGGACCGTACCGGCGCGAACTTCTTCAAGGTCTACGACCAGCTCAAGCTGCGTCTGAAGGCGAACCCGGTTCCGGTCGTCGTGCCTATCGGCGCGGAAGAGAACTTCACGGGCGTCGTCGATCTGATGAAGATGAAGGCGATCATTTGGGACGACGCGTCGCAAGGCACCAAGTTCTCGTACGAAGACATCCCGGCAGAGCTCGTCGACACATGCAACGAATGGCGTGAAAAGATGGTCGAAGCCGCGGCGGAAGCGAACGAAGACATGATGAACAAGTACCTCGAGTCGGGTGAGCTGACCGAAGAGGAAATCATCAAGGGTCTGCGCGATCGTACGATCGCTTGCGAAATCCAGCCGATGCTGTGCGGCACCGCGTTCAAGAACAAGGGTGTGCAGCGCATGCTGGACGCCGTGCTCGACTTCCTGCCGTCGCCGATCGACATCCCGCCGGTTACCGGCGAGCTGGAAAACGGTGAAAAGGGTGAGCGCCGCGCTGCTGACGACGAAAAGTTCTCGGCACTGGCGTTCAAGATCATGACCGACCCGTTCGTCGGCCAACTGATCTTCTTCCGTGTGTACTCTGGCGTTGTGAATTCGGGCGACACCCTGCTGAACGCGACCAAGGACAAGAAGGAACGTCTGGGCCGTATTCTGCAGATGCACGCGAACCAGCGCGAAGAAATCAAGGAAGTGCGCGCAGGCGACATCGCCGCTGCGGTCGGCCTGAAGGACGCGACCACGGGCGACACGCTGTGCGATCCGACGAGCCCGATCGTGCTCGAGCGCATGGTTTTCCCGGAACCCGTGATTTCGCAGGCTGTTGAGCCGAAGACGAAGCCGGACCAGGAAAAGATGGGTCTGGCCCTGAACCGTCTGGCGCAGGAAGATCCGTCGTTCCGCGTTCAAACGGACGAAGAATCGGGTCAAACCATTATTTCGGGCATGGGCGAGCTCCACTTGGAAATTCTGGTCGACCGGATGAAGCGTGAGTTCGGCGTTGAAGCAACGGTTGGCAAGCCGCAGGTGGCTTACCGCGAAACGATTCGCGGCAAGGCGGAAGACGTTGACGGCAAGTTCGTCAAGCAGTCGGGTGGTCGCGGCCAGTACGGTCACGCGGTCATCACGCTCGAGCCGAACGAGCAAGGCAAGGGCTACGAGTTCCTGGACGAGATCAAGGGCGGTGTGATTCCGCGTGAATACATCCCGGCAGTCGACAAGGGTATCCAGGAAACGCTGAAGGCCGGCGTGCTGGCGGGCTTCCCGGTCGTGGACGTGAAGGTTCACCTGACGTTCGGTTCCTACCACGATGTCGACTCGAACGAAAACGCGTTCCGCATGGCCGGTTCGATGGCGTTCAAGGAAGCGATGCGCAAGGCACAGCCGGTCATCCTCGAACCGATGATGGCTGTCGAAGTCGAAACGCCGGAAGACTACATGGGCAACGTGATGGGCGACCTCTCTGGCCGTCGCGGTATTGTTCAGGGCATGGATGACATGGTTGGCGGCGGCAAGATCGTTCGCGCCGAAGTGCCGCTGTCGGAAATGTTCGGCTACTCGACGTCTCTGCGTTCGCTGACGCAAGGCCGTGCAACGTACACGATGGAGTTCAAGCACTACGCTGAAGCTCCGCGTAACGTGTCGGAAGCGATCATCAACGCGAAGTCGAAGTAATCGCGCGGCAAAGTCATTCAACGATTAACTTTCTGAAAGAAGAGAAACATGGCTAAAGGTAGATTCGAGCGGACCAAGCCGCACGTGAACGTGGGCACGATCGGTCACGTTGACCACGGCAAGACCACGTTGACGGCAGCGATCACGACGGTCCTGACGCAGAAGTTTGGCGGCGAAGCGAAGGCGTACGACCAGATCGACGCGGCGCCGGAAGAAAAGGCGCGTGGCATTACCATCAACACCGCGCACGTCGAGTACGAAACGGCTAACCGCCACTACGCACACGTCGACTGCCCGGGCCACGCAGACTACGTGAAGAACATGATCACGGGCGCGGCGCAGATGGACGGCGCAATCCTGGTGTGCTCGGCTGCCGACGGCCCGATGCCGCAAACGCGTGAGCACATCCTGCTGGCGCGTCAGGTTGGCGTTCCGTACATCATCGTGTTCCTGAACAAGTGCGACATGGTGGACGACGCCGAGCTGCTGGAACTCGTCGAGATGGAAGTTCGCGAACTTCTGTCGAAGTACGACTTCCCGGGCGACGACACGCCGATCATCAAGGGTTCGGCCAAGCTGGCGCTGGAAGGCGACAAGGGCGAGTTGGGTGAGGTAGCGATCATGAACCTGGCCGATGCGCTGGACACGTACATCCCGACGCCGGAGCGCGCGGTTGACGGTGCGTTCCTGATGCCGGTGGAAGACGTGTTCTCGATCTCGGGTCGCGGCACGGTGGTGACGGGTCGCGTCGAGCGCGGCGTGATCAAGGTTGGCGAGGAAATCGAGATCGTCGGTATCCGCGCAACGGCCAAGACGACCTGCACGGGCGTGGAAATGTTCCGCAAGCTGCTCGACCAGGGTCAGGCAGGCGACAACGTTGGTATCCTGCTGCGCGGCACGAAGCGTGAAGACGTGGAGCGTGGTCAGGTTCTGGCCAAGCCGGGTTCGATCAACCCGCACACGCACTTCACGGCTGAAGTGTACGTGCTGAGCAAGGACGAAGGCGGCCGTCACACGCCGTTCTTCAACAACTACCGTCCGCAGTTCTACTTCCGTACGACGGACGTGACCGGCTCGATCGAGCTGCCGAAGGACAAGGAAATGGTGATGCCGGGCGACAACGTGTCGATCACGGTGAAACTGATCAACCCGATCGCGATGGAAGAAGGTCTGCGCTTCGCAATTCGCGAGGGTGGCCGTACGGTCGGCGCTGGTGTCGTCGCCAAGATCATCGAGTAAAATCGACGATTGCTGTAGCAGTCTGTAGCGCCCGGGCTCGGGCACTCGCTCTGCGCGAGCGTCCGAGCCTACGTTCTTTTTCTAATCGGCGGTGCAATATCGCCTCGCTCTTTTCAAGGAATTTGTCATGCAGAACCAGAAAATCCGCATTCGCCTGAAGGCTTTCGACTATCGCCTGATCGACCAATCGGCAGCTGAAATCGTCGATACGGCAAAGCGGACTGGCGCGATTGTTCGTGGTCCCGTACCCCTGCCGACCCGCATTCAACGCTTCGACATCCTGCGTTCGCCGCACGTCAACAAGACGTCGCGTGACCAGCTCGAAATCCGCACCCACCAGCGTCTGATGGACATCGTTGACCCGACGGACAAGACCGTCGACGCGCTCATGAAGCTGGATCTCCCGGCTGGCGTGGACGTTGAAATCAAGCTGCAGTAAGGCTTCCAGCCCTTGCCCGGCCACCCGGGCAACGCTAAGTCATTGATTGCTTGCGGAAAACGAAAAGGCTCGCTATACTGTTGAGCTTTTCGCGCATTTGCGTAAAAAAGTCGGCGTCCTGCAGCATGGTTTCATGCCCGAAGCGGTGCCGGCATTTTGTAAATTAGCCCCGACCAATCGCAGTCGGGAATGGAGAAAACGATGAGCCTTGGACTCGTAGGTCGCAAGGTTGGCATGACCCGTATCTTCACGGCTGAAGGGGATTCAATTCCCGTCACCGTGCTGGACGTGTCCGACAACCGCGTGACGCAGATCAAGACTGTTGAAACCGACGGCTACACGGCCGTGCAGGTTGCCTTCGGTACGCGCCGTGCATCCCGCGTGACGAAGCCGTTGGCAGGTCATCTCGCCAAAGCCGGTGTTCAAGCCGGTGAAATCCTCAAAGAATTCCAGGTCGATGCCGCTAAGGCTGCCGAACTGTCGAGCAGCGCCGTGGTTGGTCCCGAGCTGTTCGAAGTGGGCCAGAAGGTCGACGTGCAAGGCGTGTCGATCGGTAAAGGCTACGCCGGTACCATCAAGCGTTATAACTTCTCGTCTGGCCGTGCATCCCACGGTAACTCGCGCTCGCACAACGTGCCGGGCTCGATCGGTATGGCGCAGGATCCGGGTCGTGTTTTCCCGGGTAAGCGCATGACCGGTCACATGGGTGATGAGAAGGTAACGGTGCAAAACCTCGAAATCGCTCGTATCGATGCTGACCGCAAGCTGCTGCTGGTCAAGGGCGCCGTTCCGGGTGCGAAGGGTGGCAAGGTATTCGTTACGCCGGCCGTGAAGACGCGTGCCGTGAAAGGAGCGAAATAATGGAACTTAAGCTCCTGAATGCCAATGGTCAGGAAAGTGCAGGCGTTAGCGCGTCGGACGTCGTGTTCGGCCGCGACTACAACGAAGCCCTGATTCACCAGGTGGTGGTTGCGTACCAGGCGAATGCCCGTAGCGGCAACCGCGCGCAGAAGGATCGTGAGCAGGTCAAACACACGACCAAGAAGCCGTGGCGCCAGAAGGGTACGGGCCGCGCCCGTGCCGGTATGTCGTCGAGCCCGCTGTGGCGCGGCGGTGGCCGTATTTTCCCGAATTCGCCGGAAGAAAACTTTTCGCACAAGGTCAACAAGAAGATGCATCGTGCAGGTCTCTGCTCGATCTTCTCGCAGTTGGCCCGCGAAGGCCGCATCTCGGTGGTCGACGAGTTGACGCTCGAAGCGCCGAAGACGAAGCTGCTGGCCGAAAAATTCAAGGCGATGGGTCTCGATTCCGTGCTGGTGATTACCGACACGGTTGACGAAAACCTGTACCTCGCGTCGCGCAACCTCGCCCACGTGGCGGTTGTGGAGCCGCGTTACGCCGACCCGCTGTCGCTGATCTACTTCAAGAAGATCCTGATCACGAAGGCTGCGGTCGCCCAGATCGAGGAGTTGCTGTCATGAGCGAGATTCGCAAGAACGATCATCGTTTGATGCAGGTCCTGCTCGCGCCGGTGGTCTCCGAAAAGGCGACGCTGGTGGCCGACAAGAACGAACAGGTTGTGTTCGAAGTCGCGCCGGATGCCACGAAGCAGGAAGTGAAAGCTGCAGTCGAGCTGCTGTTCAAGGTGGAAGTCGATTCCGTCAACGTGCTGGTCGCGAAGGGCAAAGCCAAGCGCTTTGGTCGCTTCATGGGCAAGCGCAAGGACGTGAAGAAGGCGTACGTCTGCCTGAAGCCCGGCCAGGAAATCAACTTTGAAGCGGAGGCCAAGTAATCATGGCAATCGTGAAAGTTAAGCCGACTTCGCCGGGTCGCCGCGCGATGGTCAAGGTGGTCAACAAGGAACTGCACAAGGGCAAGCCGTTCGCAGCGCTGCTCGACACGCAGTCGTCGACCGCCGGCCGTAACAACAACGGTCACATCACCACGCGTCACAAGGGTGGTGGTCACAAGCATCACTATCGTGTCGTCGACTTCCGTCGCACGAAGGATGGTATTCCCGCAAAGGTCGAGCGTCTCGAGTACGACCCGAACCGTAGCGCGAACATCGCGCTGGTTCTGTACGCAGACGGCGAGCGCCGCTACATCATCGCTCCGAAGGGTATTACCGTCGGTCAACAGCTGATGTCGGGTTCGGAGGCGCCGATCCGCGCAGGTAACACGCTGCCGATCCGCAACATCCCGGTCGGTACGACGATTCACTGCATCGAAATGCTGCCGGGCAAGGGCGCGCAAATGGCGCGTTCGGCGGGTACGTCGGCGATGCTGCTGGCTCGCGAAGGCATCTACGCGCAGGTTCGTCTGCGTTCGGGCGAAATCCGCCGCGTTCACGTTGAATGCCGCGCAACGATCGGTGAAGTAGGCAACGAAGAGCATAGCCTCCGTCAAATCGGTAAGGCTGGTGCGAACCGCTGGCGCGGTATCCGCCCGACGGTGCGTGGCGTTGCAATGAACCCGGTCGACCACCCGCACGGTGGTGGCGAGGGCAAGACTGCGGCAGGCCGCGATCCGGTGAGCCCGTGGGGCACGCCGACGAAGGGCTATCGCACCCGCAGCAACAAGCGCACGACGAGCATGATCGTCCAGCGCCGTCACAAGCGTTAAGGAGTAGGCAATGGCACGTTCTATTAAGAAAGGTCCGTTCTGCGACGCCCATTTGCTGAAGAAGGTTGAGGCGGCTGCAGCATCGCGTGACAAGAAACCGATCAAGACCTGGTCGCGTCGCTCGACGATCCTGCCGGACTTCATCGGCCTGACGATCGCCGTTCACAACGGCCGTCAACACGTTCCGGTGTATGTCACGGAAAACATGGTCGGCCACAAGCTTGGCGAGTTCGCACTGACCCGTACGTTCAAGGGACACGCGGCCGACAAGAAGGCCAAGAAATAAGGGGCAATCAAGATGGAAGTGAAAGCAATTCATCGCGGTGCCCGCATCTCGGCGCAGAAAACGCGCCTTGTGGCTGACCAGATCCGCGGTTTGCCGGTCGACAAGGCGCTGAACGTTCTGACATTCTCGCCGAAGAAGGCTGCGGGGATCGTGAAAAAGGTCGTGCTGTCGGCGATCGCGAATGCGGAGCACAACGAAGGCGCCGATATCGACGAGCTCAAGATCAAGAGCATCTACGTCGACAAGGCAGCATCGCTGAAGCGTTTCACCGCGCGCGCTAAAGGCCGCGGTAACCGCATCGAGAAGCAATCCTGTCACATCACTGTGACGGTCGGGAATTAAGGGGCCATACGATGGGACAGAAAATTCATCCGACTGGCTTCCGTTTGGCCGTCAGCCGCAATTGGGCTTCGCGTTGGTACGCGAACAACAACAATTTCGCGGCGATGTTGCAGGAAGACATCGGTGTTCGGGAATACCTGAAGAAGAAGCTGAAGAACGCGTCCGTCGGCCGCGTTGTGATCGAGCGTCCTGCAAAGAACGCGCGTATCACGATTTTCAGCTCGCGTCCGGGTGTCGTGATCGGCAAGAAGGGTGAAGACATCGAACTGCTGAAGTCCGAGCTGCAAAAGCGCATGGGCGTTCCGGTTCACGTCAACATCGAAGAAATCCGCAAGCCGGAAACGGACGCGCAACTGATCGCTGATTCGATCACGCAACAGCTCGAGCGCCGGATCATGTTCCGCCGCGCGATGAAGCGTGCGATGCAGAACGCGATGCGTCTGGGTGCTCAAGGCATCAAGATCATGAGCGCTGGCCGTCTGAACGGTATCGAAATCGCCCGTACGGAATGGTATCGCGAAGGTCGCGTGCCGCTTCATACGCTGCGTGCGGATATCGACTACGCAACGTCGGAAGCAAAGACGACGTACGGCATCATCGGTGTGAAGGTGTGGGTCTACAAGGGCGACACGCTCGGCCGCAACGACGCACCGGTGGTCGAAGAAGTCGCCGAAGAAAAGCGTCCGCGCCGCAACGCACGTCCGGGTGGCGATCGCCGTCCGCGTCGTGATGGTGAAGGTGGTGGCCCGGCAGGTGCACGCCGTGGCGCTCCCCGACGTGCTGGCGGTGCCGGCGGCGACGGGAAGACTGGAGAATAACGATGCTGCAACCGAAACGCAGAAAGTATCGCAAAGAGCAGAAAGGTCGTAACACCGGCGTTGCTACCCGCGGCAACGCGGTGTCGTTCGGTGAGTTCGGCCTGAAGGCTGTCGGTCGTGGCCGTCTGACCGCGCGCCAGATTGAAGCGGCGCGTCGTGCAATGACGCGTCACATCAAGCGCGGTGGCCGCATCTGGATCCGGATTTTCCCGGACAAGCCGATCTCGACCAAGCCGGCGGAAGTGCGTATGGGTAACGGTAAGGGTAACCCGGAGTACTACGTCGCTGAGATTCAACCGGGCAAGATGCTGTACGAAATGGACGGCGTAACCGAAGAACTGGCGCGCGAAGCGTTCCGTCTGGCTGCAGCGAAGCTGCCGCTGAAGACGACGTTTATCGTGCGTCAGCTCGGCGCCTAAGGAGCAAATGATGAAGGCTTCCGAACTTCACCAGAAAGATCAGGCCGCGCTCAACAAGGAGCTGTCGGACCTGTTGAAGGCGCAATTTGGCCTGCGCATGCAACTCGCGACCCAGCAGCTCACGAACACGAGCCAGCTGAAGAAGGTCCGTCGCGACATCGCGCGTGTGCGGACCGTCCTGACTGAGAAGGCGAACCAGAAATGAACGATAGCGTAAAAAACTCGCTCAAGCGGACGCTGGTCGGCAAGGTCGTCAGCAACAAGATGGACAAGACGGTTACCGTGCTGGTCGAGCACCGCGTGAAGCACCCGATCTACGGCAAGTACGTCGTGCGGTCGAAGAAGTACCACGCGCATGACGACGCGAACACGTACAACGAGGGCGACCTCGTTGAAATCCAGGAAACTCGTCCGATTTCGAAGACGAAGGCTTGGGTTGTGGCTCGCCTGGTCGAGGCTGCTCGCGTCATCTAATGTCGCAAAGCTGTAGAAGTAGTTGAAATCGCAGTAAGTTTCGCTTGCAAGACCGAGATTATTTGATATACTCTCGGTCTTCCCTCTTTGTGGGAGCCCCGTCGCGGGCGAAGTTGGTGGGGGAAGCGGTTCGGGCGCCAGCCTAGACCGAAGGATTCACCGGATTGCGATGGCGGGTTTCGTTTGCCGTCGCTGCTGTTCTAACCCAAGCAGCCGATCGGCTGACGGGACCAAGACTGACCGGGAAGCGCCATGGTGGTGTGACCGGATTAAGTTGGGAAAGATAAACCATGATCCAGACCGAAACTCGGCTTGAAGTGGCCGACAACACGGGTGCACGTGAAGTCATGTGCATCAAGGTGCTCGGCGGCTCGAAGCGTCGTTATGCCAGCATTGGCGACATCATCAAGGTGACTGTCAAAGAGGCAACGCCGCGCGGGCGCGTGAAGAAAGGCGAAATCTACAACGCCGTGGTGGTTCGCACCGCCAAGGGCGTGCGTCGTCAGGACGGCTCGCTGATTAAGTTCGACGGCAACGCGGCTGTGTTGCTCAACACCAAGCTCGAACCGATCGGTACCCGTATTTTTGGGCCTGTCACGCGCGAGTTGCGTAGCGAACGATTCATGAAGATCGTTTCGCTGGCGCCTGAAGTGCTGTAAGGAGTCGCGATGAACAAGATTCGCAAGAGTGACGAAGTTATCGTCATCACCGGCAAAGATAAGGGCAAGCGTGGCGTGGTGCTGGCCGTTCACGGCGAGACCGTCACTGTCGAGGGCATCAACCTCGTCAAGAAGCACGTCAAGCCGAACCCGATGAAGGGTACGACGGGCGGCGTGGAAGCCAAGACGATGCCGCTGCAAATTTCGAACGTCGCATTGGTGGACGCGAATGGCAAGCCATCGCGTGTAGGCATCAAGGTCGAAGGGGGCAAGAAGGTCCGTTTCCTGAAGACGACCGGTGCCGTACTGAGCGCCTGACGCTGCGGAGTAAAAAATGGCTCGTTTGCAAGAGTTTTACAAAGAGAAGGTTGTACCCGGCCTCATCGAGAAGTTCGGTTACAAGTCCGTGATGGAAGTGCCGCGCATCACCAAGATCACCCTGAACATGGGCCTTGGCGAAGCCGTCGCTGACAAGAAGATCATCGAAAACGCCGTTGGCGATCTGACGAAGATCGCGGGCCAGAAGCCGGTGATCACGAAGGCACGCAAGGCAATCGCTGGCTTCAAGATCCGTCAGGGCTATCCGATCGGTGCAATGGTCACGCTGCGTGGCCAGGCAATGTACGAATTCCTGGACCGTTTCGTGACGGTTGCGCTCCCCCGTGTGCGCGACTTCCGTGGCGTGTCGGGCAAGGCGTTCGATGGTCGCGGCAACTACAACGTCGGTGTGAAAGAGCAGATCATTTTCCCCGAAATCGACTACGACAAGATCGACGCACTGCGTGGGCTGAACATCAGCATCACGACGACTGCGAAGACTGACGACGAAGCAAAGGCTCTGCTCGCCAGCTTCAAGTTCCCGTTCAGAAACTGAGGTTACCGTGGCTAAACTGGCACTGATCGAACGTGAAAAGAAGCGTGCTCGCCTCGCCGCCAAGTACGCTCCCAAGCGTGCAGCATTGAAGGCAATCATTGGCGATACGAGCAAGTCGGAAGAAGAGCATTACGCAGCACGCCTGGAACTGCAGCAACTGCCGCGAAACTCTAACCCGACCCGTAAGCGCAACCGTTGCGCAATTACCGGTCGTCCGCGCGGCACGTTCCGTAAATTCGGGCTGGCGCGTAATAAGATTCGCGAAATCGCGTTCCGCGGCGAGATCCCTGGCCTGACCAAGGCGAGCTGGTAATAGGAGAAACATAAATGAGCATGAGTGATCCTATCGCCGATATGCTGACTCGCATCCGCAATGCGCAGATGGTCGAGAAGGTTTCGGTGACTATGCCCTCGTCGAAAGTCAAGGTTGCGATTGCGCAGGTCCTGAAGGACGAAGGTTATATCGACGATTTCGCAGTGAAGTCCGAAGGTGCGAAGTCGGAATTGAACATCGTGTTGAAGTATTACGCTGGCCGTCCGGTCATCGAGCGCATTGAACGCGTCTCGAAGCCTGGTCTGCGTGTGTACCGCGGCCGTAACGACATCCCCGTGGTCATGAATGGCCTGGGCGTGGCAATCGTGTCGACGCCGAAGGGCGTGATGACGGACCGCAAGGCACGTGCAACGGGCGTTGGCGGCGAAGTCATCTGCTATGTCGCTTAAGGCCGAAAGGAGAGAAACATGTCTCGAGTAGGTAAGAGCCCAATCGCGCTGCAAGGCGCGGAAGTGGCCCTGAGCGCCGACAGCATTACTGTCAAGGGTCCGCTGGGTACGATTTCGCAGGCTGCCAACAGCCTCGTGAAGGTAGTGAACGACAGCGGCACGCTGAAGTTCGAGCCGGTCGATGAAAGCCGCGAGGCGAATGCGATGTCGGGCACGATGCGCGCGCTGGTTGCGAACATGGTGTACGGCGTGACGAAGGGTTTCGAGCGCAAGCTGACGCTGGTTGGCGTCGGTTACCGCGCACAAGCGCAAGGCGACAAGCTGAACCTGTCGCTGGGTTTCTCGCACCCGGTGGTGCACCAGATGCCGGCTGGCGTCAAGGCAGAAACCCCGTCGCAAACCGAAATCGTGATCAAGGGGATCAACAAGCAACAAGTCGGTCAAGTCGCTGCAGAAGTGCGCGGCTACCGTCCGCCGGAGCCCTACAAGGGCAAGGGCGTGCGTTACGCCGATGAGGTTGTGATCCTCAAAGAAACGAAGAAGAAGTAAGGGTGCGCAATCATGGATAAGACTCAATCTCGCCTGCGCCGCGCTCGTCAGACGCGTATCAAGATCGCTGAGCTGCAGGTCGCGCGTCTCGCCGTGCATCGCACGAACACGCACATCTATGCGCAAGTGTTCTCGCCGTGCGGCACCAAGGTGCTCGCTAGCGCGTCGACGCTCGAAGCCGAAGTGCGTGCGCAACTGGCCGATCAATCGGGAAAGGGCGGCAACGTTGCTGCTGCCACCCTGATCGGCAAGCGCATTGCAGAAAAGGCTAAGGCTGCCGGCATCGAATCCGTCGCCTTCGACCGTTCGGGTTTCCGTTACCACGGCCGCGTGAAAGCGCTGGCTGACGCGGCGCGCGAAGCCGGACTCAAGTTCTAAGGGAAGAATTCGTCATGGCAAAGATGCAAGCTAAAGTTCAGGCTGACGAACGCGACGACGGCCTTCGTGAAAAAATGATCGCGGTTAACCGCGTGACCAAGGTCGTGAAGGGGGGCCGTATTCTCGGCTTCGCTGCACTGACCGTGGTTGGCGACGGTGATGGCCGCGTCGGTATGGGCAAGGGCAAGGCGAAGGAAGTGCCGGTCGCTGTCCAGAAGGCGATGGAACAGGCTCGCCGCAACATGTTCAAGGTGCCTTTGAAGAACGGTACCTTGCAACACGAAGTGCACGGTAAGCACGGCGCATCGACGGTCCTCCTCGCTCCGGCGAAGGACGGTACCGGCGTGATCGCGGGCGGCCCGATGCGCGCCGTGTTCGACGTGATGGGCGTGCAGAACGTTGTGGCCAAGAGCCACGGCTCGACGAACCCGTACAACCTCGTTCGTGCGACGCTCGATGGCCTGCGCAAGCAGTCCACGCCGGCCGACATCGCTGCGAAGCGTGGCAAGTCCGTCGAAGAAATTCTGGGCTAAAGGTGGACACCATGTCTGATAAAACTGTCAAGGTCCAGCTCGTCAAGAGCCTGATCGGCACCCGTGAATCGCACCGTGCAACGGTGCGTGGCCTGGGCCTGCGCCGACTCAACTCGGTTAGCGAGTTGCAGGATACGCCGGCTGTGCGCGGCATGATCAACAAGGTTTCGTACCTCGTTAAGGTCATCAGCTAAGCGGCTGACCAGGACTCAAGGAGTTGATAATGGAATTGAATAACCTGAAGCCGGCCGAAGGCGCGAAGCACGCAAAGCGCCGCGTTGGTCGCGGCATCGGCTCCGGCCTCGGCAAGACCGCTGGCCGTGGTCACAAGGGTCAGAAGTCGCGTTCGGGCGGCTTTCACAAGGTTGGCTTTGAAGGCGGTCAAATGCCGCTGCAACGTCGCCTGCCGAAGCGTGGCTTCACCTCGCTGACGAAGGAATTCGTCGGTGAAGTACGTCTCTCGGATCTGGAGAAGCTGCCGGTCGACGAAATCGATCTGCTGGCTCTCAAGCAAGCCGGCCTCGTCGGCGAGCTGATCCGTAGCGCCAAGATCATTGCAACGGGCGAGCTCAAGCGCAAGGTCGTTGTGAAGGGTCTGGGTGCGACGAAGAGCGCACGTGCTGCTATCGAGGCAGCCGGTGGCTCTTTTGCCGAGTAACGCGCAAGTTAATTGCCGTCACTAGCACTTGCATCGGAGAAGGTACTTGGCTAACAGCCCGAGTCTCGCAAAACCCGGTCGCAGCGCGGCGAAGTTTGGCGATCTGCGCCGGCGAGCAGTGTTCCTGCTGCTGGCGCTAGTCGTCTACCGTATCGGCGCGCATATTCCGGTGCCGGGTATCGACCCGGACCAACTGGCGAAACTGTTCCAAAGCCAGTCGGGCGGCATCCTTGGCATGTTTAACATGTTCTCGGGTGGCGCACTTTCGCGGTTCACGATTTTCGCGCTGGGGATCATGCCGTACATTTCGGCGTCGATCATCATGCAGTTGCTGGCGATTGTTTCGCCGCAGCTCGAAGCGCTGAAAAAGGAAGGGCAGGCAGGTCAGCGAAAGATTACGCAGTACACGCGGATCTTCACGGTTGTGCTGGCGACGTTCCAGGCGTTCGGTATTGCCGTCGCTCTGGAAAATCAGCCGGGCCTCGTGATCGATCCGGGGATGGTTTTCCGCTTGACGACGGTCGTGACGCTGGTGACCGGCACGATGTTCCTGATGTGGCTGGGTGAGCAGATCACGGAGCGCGGGCTTGGCAACGGTATCTCGATCATCATATTCGGCGGTATTGCGGCGGGTTTCCCGAACGCAATCGGTGGTCTCTTTGAACTGGTGCGAACCGGCTCGATGAGCATCATCTCGGCGATTATCGTCGTCGCGCTGATTGCTGCTGTGACCTATCTGGTGGTGTTCATCGAACGCGGCCAGCGCAAGATACTTGTGAATTATGCGAAGCGGCAGGTGGGCAACAAGATTTACGGCGGCCAGTCTTCGCATTTGCCGCTGAAGCTGAATATGTCGGGCGTGATTCCGCCGATCTTCGCAT
Source organism: Paraburkholderia sp. UCT31 (assembly GCF_014397655.1). Taxonomy (NCBI): domain Bacteria; kingdom Pseudomonadati; phylum Pseudomonadota; class Betaproteobacteria; order Burkholderiales; family Burkholderiaceae; genus Paraburkholderia; species Paraburkholderia sp. UCT31. Next base: position 105,352 of record NZ_VZQP01000020.1, on the reverse strand, counting down.
CGTCGATCATTCTCTTCCCGGCAACTATCCTGAACTGGTTCAGTTCGGGTTCGCGTACCAGCTGGTTCGCAGACACGTTGCACAACGTTGCCGAAGCCCTGAAGCCCGGTCAACCGGTGTACGTGTTGCTGTACGCGCTGGCGATCGTCTTCTTCTGCTTCTTCTACACTGCACTGGTGTTTAACAGCAGGGAAACGGCCGACAACCTGAAAAAGAGCGGCGCTTTCGTCCCAGGTATCCGCCCGGGCGATCAGACGGCGCGATATATCGACCGCATCCTCACGCGTTTGACGCTTGCCGGTGCGATCTACATCGTGTTCGTTTGCCTGCTGCCTGAATTTCTGGTGCTACGCTGGAACGTGCCGTTTTATTTTGGTGGAACGTCGCTGCTGATCATTGTCGTCGTCACAATGGATTTCATGGCGCAGGTGCAGTCGTACGTTATGTCGCAACAGTATGAATCGCTGCTGAAGAAAGCTAATTTCAAAGGCGGCGGCGTCCCGATGCGTTGAAAGGACTTATGGCCAAAGACGATGTTATCCAGATGCAGGGCGAAGTAATCGAGAACCTGCCTAATGCTACCTTCAGGGTGAAGCTGGAAAACGGCCATGTCGTGTTGGGACACATATCCGGCAAAATGCGGATGCACTACATCCGGATCTTGCCGGGCGACAAGGTGACGGTTGAATTGACGCCTTACGATCTGTCGCGTGCGCGGATCGTGTTCCGGGCGAAGTGATTTGAAAAAAGGGTAATATCATGAAAGTGATGGCATCGGTTAAGCGCATTTGCCGCAATTGCAAGATCATCAAGCGCAAAGGCGTTGTGCGCGTGATTTGCAGTTCTGATCCGCGCCACAAACAGCGTCAAGGCTGAACGCCGCGCTTTTGCTTGCGCTTTTTGTTTGAGGAAAAACAATGGCTCGTATCGCAGGGGTTAACATCCCGAATCACCAGCATACTGAAATCGGCCTGACGGCTATTTACGGTGTCGGTCGCACGCGCTCGCGCGACATTTGCGTCGCTGCTGGTGTGGCATTTTCGAAGAAGGTCAAAGACCTGACTGACGCAGACCTCGAAAAGCTGCGTGAAGAAGTCGGCAAGTTCATCGTTGAAGGCGATCTGCGCCGTGAAACGACGATGAACATCAAGCGCCTGATGGATCTCGGCTGCTATCGTGGCGTGCGGCATCGTAAGGGTCTGCCCCTGCGCGGCCAGCGTACGCGTACGAATGCCCGTACGCGCAAGGGTCCGCGTCGTGCAGCGCAATCGCTGAAGAAGTAAGCGGAACTGACAGTTACAGGAAAACGTAATGGCTAAGGCTTCGAACAACTCCGCGGCGCAACGCGTTCGCAAGAAGGTCAAGAAGAACGTCGCCGAGGGCGTGGTTCACGTTCACGCGTCGTTCAACAACACCATCATCACGATCACCGACCGTCAAGGCAACGCGCTTGCCTGGGCAACGTCGGGCGGTCAGGGCTTCAAGGGTTCGCGTAAGTCGACTCCGTTTGCAGCTCAGGTCGCAGCTGAATCAGCTGGCCGCGTGGCGATGGAATACGGCGTGAAGAACCTCGAAGTGCGGATCAAGGGCCCCGGTCCTGGCCGGGAATCGGCGGTGCGCGCGCTGCATGGTCTTGGCATCAAGATCACCGCGATCTCCGACGTGACGCCGGTCCCGCACAACGGCTGCCGTCCGCCGAAGCGTCGTCGTATCTAAGACGCTGGTATTTCGAGCGCCTGTTGCCGCCTTGCGCGGTGGCGGGCTGCGCGCGTTATTGAATTGACTAAGCCCACCGTTCGACTCAAAGGGTTCGGACTAGCGCGAGTGGAAGCATTCGCGTGACAAATCACAGAAGGAATCAACGTGGCACGTTATATCGGCCCCAAGGCCAAGCTGTCTCGCCGTGAAGGCACTGACCTCTTCCTGAAGAGCGCGCGCCGTTCGCTCGCTGACAAGTGCAAGCTTGACAGCAAGCCCGGCCAGCACGGCCGTACCTCGGGCGCACGTACGTCCGACTATGGCACTCAGCTGCGCGAGAAGCAAAAAGTAAAGCGTATCTACGGTGTCCTCGAGCGCCAGTTCCGTCGCTACTTCGCTGAAGCAGACCGCCTGAAGGGCAACACGGGTGAGAACCTGCTGCAACTGCTCGAATCGCGTCTGGACAACGTCGTGTATCGCATGGGCTTTGGCTCGACGCGTGCTGAAGCACGTCAGCTCGTTGGCCACAAGGCAATCACGGTGAACGGCGTCGTGACGAACATCCCGTCGATGCAAGTGAAGGCGGGGGACGTCGTCGCCGTGCGCGAACAGAAGCGCAAGCAGGCTCGCATCATTGAGGCGCTGTCGCTCGCTGAGCAAGGCGGCATGCCGAGCTGGGTCGCGGTCGACGCGAAGAAGTTCGAAGGTACCTTCAAGCAGAAGCCGGAACGCAGCGACATCGCTGGCGACATCAACGAAAGCCTGATCGTCGAATTGTATTCGCGGTAATCGGATTGACGGCCGGGGCGCCCTGATTGCGTTGCGCAAGGGGGCGTCTCGGCTGTTTATTTTCAGGTTGTTACCGGTCAGCCTTATCGGTGTAACGAGCCGAGGGTATTGAAAAGGAAAACCTATGCAAACCAGTTTGTTGAAGCCCAAGATTATTGCAGTTGAATCGCTTGGCGAAAGCCACGCGAAAGTGGTCATGGAGCCGTTTGAACGCGGTTATGGCCACACCTTGGGCAACGCGCTTCGGCGCGTGCTGTTGTCGTCGATGGTGGGCTATGCCCCGACCGAGGTGACGATTGCAGGCGTCGTGCACGAGTATTCGACGCTCGACGGTGTGCAAGAGGATGTGGTCAACCTGTTGTTGAACCTGAAGGGCGTCGTCTTCAAGCTGCATAATCGTGACGAAGTGACGGTTACGCTGCGGAAGGAAGGCGAAGGCGTGGTCACGGCCGGCGATATCGAACTCGCACACGATTGCGAAGTCATCAATCCCGATCACGTGATTGCGCATCTGTCGAAGGGCGGCAAGCTCGACGTGCAGATCAAGGTCGAAAAGGGCCGCGGCTATGTGCCGGGCAATGTGCGTCGTTACGGTGAAGAGTCGGCCAAGATCATCGGCCGGATCGTGCTGGACGCCTCGTTTTCGCCGGTTCGTCGCGTGAGCTACGCGGTCGAAAGCGCTCGCGTCGAGCAGCGCACCGACCTCGACAAGCTCGTGATGAACATCGAGACCAACGGTGTGATTTCGCCGGAAGAAGCGATCCGACAATCGGCGCGCATTCTGGTCGATCAGTTGTCGGTGTTCGCGGCGCTGGAAGGTACCGAAGCAGCGGCGGAAGCGCCGTCGCGCGCACCGCAGATCGATCCGATCCTGTTGCGTCCGGTCGATGATCTCGAACTGACGGTTCGTTCCGCGAACTGCCTGAAGGCCGAGAACATCTACTACATCGGCGACCTGATCCAGCGTACCGAGAACGAACTGCTCAAGACTCCGAATCTGGGCCGCAAGTCGCTGAACGAGATCAAGGAAGTTCTGGCATCGCGTGGGCTGACGCTCGGCATGAAGCTCGAAAACTGGCCGCCGGCTGGTCTCGACAAGTAAGCGGACAACTCGGTCGGGTGTGACCGCGAATTGCACCGCTGTACTGTACTGTACTGGCAAAGGCGCGGATTTTCCTTTAAAATCCGCGTCTTGTCTTTTGTCACTACCGGCCCGTGCGCTCACTGTTTGTAGTCGATGCTGCAGAACGAGTGCGATAGAAGAGCTGGACCAAAACTTTGAACTGAAGGAATTAACATGCGTCACCGTCATGGTCTGCGGAAACTGAACCGCACGAGCAGCCACCGTTTGGCAATGCTCCGTAACATGTCCAACTCGCTGATCGAGCACGAAGTCATCAAGACCACGCTGCCGAAGGCCAAGGAACTTCGTAAAGTCGTCGAGCCGCTGATCACGCTCGGCAAGAAGCCGTCGCTCGCAAACCGTCGTCTGGCGTTCAACCGCCTGCGCGATCGTGACTCGGTCACGAAGCTGTTCGACGTGCTCGGCCCGCGCTACGCAAACCGTCCGGGCGGCTACCTGCGCGTGCTGAAGTTCGGCTTCCGCGTTGGTGACAATGCGCCGATGGCACTGGTCGAACTGCTCGACCGTCCGGAAGTTGAAGAAACGGAAGTGCAAGAAGCTGAGTAAGCTTTCTGCTTCGACAAAAAGCCAGGCGCATCGCCTGGCTTTTTTGTTTTCTGCGGCGGATTTTTCATTGATAGCGAAAGCCGCTTCGCAGTGACCAAATGTCGCGGCCGCACCGCGTGGTGCCCTGCAGGGCGACAGGGCCAGGTGATACGATATCGGGATCGAAATCCTGCGCCGCCGGAGCTTGGTGTGAATGTGACCTTGGTGCTGACAACGGTGCCGGATGCGGCCGGCGCTCAAAAGCTCGCAGCCGACGCGCTCGCCGCTCGCCTTTGCGCGTGCGTCACCCAGCTATGCAGCGTGCAGTCGAGCTATCACTGGCAGGGCGCGATCGAAACCGCGCAGGAAATCCAGCTGCTGTTCAAGACCAGCGCCGCTCGCGCGCTCGAACTGGAGCAATACATTCAGGCTCACCATCCCTACGGCACGCCGGAAATCCTCTCATGGCAAGCGACGGCCTCCGCCGCCTACGGCCAGTGGATCACTGCTGAAACCCAACGCCCTGTTCATGTTTAACGGTCTCGACCGGCGCGCGCGCGCTGCGCTGCGCACCGCATTCTTTCTACTCGGCTGCGTGTTCCTCGCGCAAGTCGCCACGCTCGCGCGCGCCGCGGACGACTTCCTCGACCCGTCCGTCGCGTTCCGGTTCAGCGCGACCGAGGCCCCCGGCCAAGTCGTCGTCACCTACAAGATTGCGGACGGGTACTACATGTACCGCGAGCGCTTCGCGTTCGCGACCCGCAACGGCACGGCGACGCTTGGCGAGCCTGAACTGCCAGGCGGTCATGTGAAGTTCGATCAGACATTCAACAAGAATGTCGAGACGTATCGCAACGAGCTGACGATTCGTATTCCGGTCAAGCAGGCTGCCGGACCGTTCGATCTTGCGGTGACGTCGCAGGGCTGTGCCGACGCGGGCATCTGCTACCCCCCGATGGAGCGCGTGTACCACGTGAGCAGCGAGGCGCTGCAGCTGGCTGGCAGCGGGGCGGCGACCCCAACCGCGCAACAATCCGCCGCCACTGACGACGAACCTTGGTACGAACGCGCCACCAGCGCCGATTACGCGCAGTCGCTGCTGCAGCGTGGCGGTTTTTTTGCGATCGTCGGGCTTTATTTCGTTGCCGGCGCCATTCTGAGCTTGCTGCCGTGCTCGTATCCGATGATTCCGATTCTGTCGGCGATCATCATCGGTGAGGGAGCGCGCGTCACGCGCAGGCGTGGCTTCGCGCTGTCGCTCGCGTATGTAGTCGGGATGGCGCTCGTGTACACGGTGCTGGGTGTCGTGGCGGCACTCGTCGGGCAGAGTCTCGGCGCATGGCTGCAGAACCCGTGGGTGCTCGGCGCGTTCGGCGGCCTTCTGACGATTTTCGCGCTGCTGCTGATCGCCGGTGTGGATCTCGAACTGCCGCCGCGCTGGCGCGATCGCATGTCGAGCGCGTCAGCGGGACGCTCGGGTGGCAAATTTACCGCGGTCGCCGTAATGGGCGCGCTGTCGGCGCTGGTGGTCGGCGCCTGCATGACCGCGCCGCTTTTTGCGGTGCTCGCGTTCATCGCGCATACCGGCAACGCCGTGCTCGGTGGCGCGGCACTGTTCTCGATGGGCATCGGGCTCGGGCTGCCGCTGCTGATCATTGGCCTCGGCGCGGGTACACTGCTGCCGCGCGCGGGCAAGTGGATGGACAGCGTAAAAGTGTTCTTTGGCGTCGTTCTGCTGGCCGCGGCGCTGTGGATTGTTTGGCCGGTGCTCGGCGGGGCGGCGTCGATGCTGTTGAGCGCCCTCTGGCTGCTGATCGCCGCGGTTGCGCTCGGCCTGTTTTCCAAGTCGGTTGCAGGCGCCTCGATATGGCACCGGCTTGGGCGGGCGGTCGGCGTCGTGATGGCGGTTTGGGCAGCCGCGCTTCTAGTTGGCCTCGCGGCGGGATCGTTGGATCCGCTGCGACCGCTGGCGGTGCTCGCGGCTCGCGTCGGCAATCAGGCGAGCATCGCGAAGGATGGCTCCAGCGCGGCCGCGCCGGCGCCGCAAAGCGATTTGACGTTCGCGCCGGTACGTTCATCGGATCAGCTCGACCAGGCCGTCAAAACGGCGGCGCAGCCAGCCATGCTCGATTTTTACGCGGACTGGTGCGTGAGCTGCAAGGAGATGGAGAAATTCACCTTCAGAGACCCGCGCGTTCAGGCGAAGCTGAAGCAGATGAATCTGCTGCGCGCCGACGTCACTGCGAACAATACCGACGACCAGGCGCTGCTCAAGCGCTTCAATCTGTTCGGGCCGCCGGGGATTATTTTTTTCGATCAGGGTGGCAAGGAAGTGTTGCGGGAGGTCGGCTACGAATCGGCGGATAAATTCCTGCGCACACTGGATCGGGCGAGTGCATCGGGGGTGTAATCGAAGGCCGCGGGGCGTTGCAAGACCGCCGCTTCGCAAACGGCAGCACAAAAAACGGAGGCGAAACCCTAAGGTTCGCCTCCGTTTTTTTCTCGATGGCCGCGCGCTAAACCGCGCCTGGCTTACTTCTGCGAACGCAGGATCTTCGCGGCATCCAGCGCGAAATACGTCAGCACGCCGTCCGCGCCTGCACGCTTGAACGCGAGCAGCGATTCCATCATCACCTTGTCGTGATCGAGCCAGCCATTCTGCGCGGCGGCCTTCAGCATGGCGTATTCGCCGCTTACCTGGTACACGTAGGTGGGGAACTGGAACTCGTCCTTCACGCGACGCACGATGTCCAGATACGGCATGCCCGGCTTGACCATCACCATGTCCGCGCCTTCGTTGATGTCGGCCTGCACTTCGCGCAGCGCCTCGTTGGAATTTGCCGGGTCCATCTGGTAGGTCATCTTGTTGCTCTTGCCGAGGTTCGTCGCGGAACCGACGGCATCGCGGAACGGGCCGTAGAACGCCGAAGCGTACTTCGCCGCGTACGCCATGATGCGCGTGTGGATGTGGTCCTCGCTCTCGAGCATTTCGCGGATCGCACCAATGCGTCCGTCCATCATGTCCGACGGCGCGACGATGTCGACGCCGGCTTCCGCCTGCGCACGAGCCTGCTCGACGAGGATCTCGACGGTTTCGTCGTTGATCACGTAGCCGGCTTCGTCGAGCACGCCGTCCTGACCATGGCTCGTATACGGATCGAGCGCCACGTCGGTGAGCACGCCGAGCTCCGGAAAATTCTTCTTCAACTCACGCACCGCGCGCGGGATCAGGCCCGCCGGGTTGGCCGCTTCACGGCCTTCGGGTGTTTTCAGCGAGGGCTCGATCGCGGGAAACAGAGACAACACCGGCACGCCCAGTTCGACGCACTGCCCGGCGACGCCCATCAGCAGATCGACCGACACACGTTCGACGCCCGGCATCGACGGCACGGCTTGCCGCACGTTGGTTCCCTCGACGATGAACACGGGGTAAATCAGATCGTTGGTCGTGAGGATGTTTTCGCGCATCATGCGACGCGAGAAGTCGTCACGGCGCATGCGGCGCGGACGGTAGTGCGGGTAGAAGCTCATATCGAATCGAAGATCGTGGATAGGTGGAGTGGACAAATAGCACCTGACTCCGCTCCCGGAAACTTTTCGAGACAATGGTATATCATACCGATCGAGCAAGGCGCCTAGCGCTGACCTCCCCGCTTCTCCTCCCTGAGCGGGTGCCTGTCGTTTTTCGATTAGGCTGTTTGACCCGCCGTTCAAGCGGCGGGTTTTTTTATGCGCGGCCGCAAACGCGCTCTGACGCGGGTTTTACAGGCATATCACGCGTGCCGCGGGATTCCTGCATTGATATGCGTTCAGCCCGCGGCCGGCGTTTCGCCTGTTTCGCCCGCTGCCTCCGGGATCAGCCAGCTCTCGATCAGCTCATGCGCTTCATCGAGCCCCGTTCGCTTGAGCGCCGAAAACAGTTGCGCGGTGAGTTCGCCGCGATAGCCCGCAGCCCGATATTCGGCCAGTCCCTTCTGCGCGGTGCGCAACGCGTTCGTGCTTTCCTGGCGCGTCAATTTGTCGCATTTGGTGAGCAGCGTGTGGATCGGCTTGCCGGTCGGCGCGAACCACTCGATCATGCGCCGATCGAGATCCGTCAGAGGGCGGCGCGAATCCATCATGAGGATCATGCCGCGCAGTTGCGAGCGTGATTGCAGATACGTGGACAGCAGCGCTTCCCAGTGCGCCTTCGCCGCACCCGGCACTTCCGCATAACCGTAGCCCGGCAGGTCGACCAGATAGGCGGTCGGCTCATCCGCCTTGCCAACCGAAAAATAATTGATGTGCTGCGTGCGGCCAGGCGTCTTACTTGCGAATGCAAGTCGCTTCTGATTGCAGAGCACGTTGATCGCGGTCGATTTGCCCGCGTTCGAGCGTCCCGCGAAAGCGATCTCGGGCTGCGCGGTGGCCGGCAGGTCGCGCAGATGATTGACGGTGGTATAGAAGCGGGATTCGTGGAGCAGGAAGGGCATGGTGGAAGCCAGATTGGAGAAGCTGCGGAGCCCGCAGCGGGAACGGGGTCAAGCCCGACTGGCGTCTAAGCGATTAGCGAGTTATTGTACAATACGATGGTTTACTGAAAACCTTAGGAGGCCGCCCCACGTGCCTTGGCGGCTCCTGGCGGTCACTCGGTCGCCGTCGTCGTACTTTGCAGAACATCTAAAATCCCACAAGACGAGACAGGGTGTGCGAATGAATCGACTGTGCAAGACTCTGATGGTGCTTCATGTAACGGCAGGTCTTTCAGGTTTGGCAATTCAGGCACGAGCAGCAGATCCGGCAAAGCCGGACATCAATCGGGGGCAGGCAATCGCGGTACAGGTATGCGCGTCATGTCACGGCGCAGACGGCAACAGTGCCGGCGGCGCATACCCGAAACTGGCGGGCCAGCATCCTGAGTACCTCGTCAAGCAGCTCAGAGATTTCAAGGTGCAGCCGGGCGCCAAACAGGCCGCGCGCAACAATGCGATCATGGCGGGCATGGCCGCCGCGCTTTCCGATCAGGACATGATCAACGTCGCGGCTTACTTCTCGACGCAGACGCCCAAGCCAGGCTATGCGCACAACAAGAAGACCGTCGCGGTGGGGCAGCAGATCTATCGCGGTGGGATTGCCGACCGCGGGGTGCCGGCCTGCGCGGCCTGTCACGGGCCCACGGGGCAGGGCATTCCGATCCAGTATCCACGCCTGTCGGGGCAGTGGGCCGAGTACTCGGTGACGCAATTGACCGCGTTCACGCAAGGTCCGGGCGCTCGTAATAACAACGACGCGATGCATGCGATAGCATCGCGTCTGTCGGACAACGAAATCAAAGCGGTTGCCGACTACATCGCGGGCCTGCATTAAGCGCTTCGTCCGCGCAAATCCAACCGGCCCGGCGAGGCCGGTGAAAAACAAGAAAAGGGTGAGGGTGTCGTCGCTACGACAGCCCGTCACCCTTTTTTGCTGTTCAGTCGGAGTTTGAATGAGCGTCACCACGTCGGGTCTGCAGTCGAAGTCGGGCAATCGCGTCATGCGCAGCGCCATCGAGCTCCTGAGCTCGATGCGTTTCGCCATTGCGCTGCTCGTCATTCTGTCGATCGCCAGCATCATCGGTACCGTCCTCACGCAGGACGATCCGTATCCCAACTACGTCAACCAGTTCGGTCCGTTCTGGGCGGACATCTTCCGCGCGCTGAGCCTCTACACGGTGTACAGCTCGTGGTGGTTCATGCTGATTCTCGGCTTCCTGATGGTGTCTGTGTCGCTCTGCGTGATCCGAAATGCGCCGAAGATGGTCGCCGACGTGAAGAGCTGGAAGGACAAGGTTCGAGAAGGCAGCCTGCGCGCGTTCCATCACAAGGGTGAGTTCGTGGTGCACGGCACGCGCGCGCAGTCGGCAGCGGTGCTCGCAAGGTTGTCGGCGAAGCTCGGCTACAAGTTCGTCACGCGCGAGTCGGACGGCGCGACGTTGATCGCCGCGAAGCGTGGCGCGCTGACGAAGTTCGGCTACATCTTCGCGCACCTCGCAATCGTCGTGATCTGCCTCGGCGGCCTGCTCGACAGCAATCTGCCGATCAAGCTGCAAATGTGGCTGTTCGACAAGTCGCCGATCAACTCAAACACGGTGATCAACGAGATTTCGCCCGAGCATCGGCTGTCGCAATCGAACCCGACGTTCCGCGGCTACGCGTGGGTACCCGAAGGGCAGCACGTGTCGACCGCGATCCTGAATCAGCCCAATGGTTCGCTGATCCAGGACCTGCCGTTTTCGATCGAGCTCAACAAGTTCATCGTCGATTACTACTCGACCGGCATGCCGAAGCTGTTCGCGAGCGACATCGTCGTGATCGATCACAAGACCGGCGCGCGCGTGCCGGCGCGCGTCGAGGTCAACAAGCCGTTCGAATACGACGGCGTGTCGATTTATCAATCGAGCTTCCAGGACGGCGGCTCGCAGATGCAGATGACTGCCTTCCCGATGTCCGGCCCGAGTGCAAAGCCCGCGCCGTTTGGCGGCACGATCGGCGGCAGCGCGCCGTTGAGCTCGGCCACGCCGCTGGCCGATGGCCAGAGCGTCGAATTCACCGACTTCCGCGCGATCAACGTCGAAAACATCTCGAACGGCAACGGGCAGAACGATGCGCGCGGGGTTGTCGCGCAGCACTCGCTGAAGGAAGCGTTCGACGAGCGCCTCGGCTCCGGCGCGAAAACGTCGAAGCCGCTCGATCTGCACAACGTCGGCCCGTCGGTGCAGTACAAGATTCGCGGCAAGGATGGCCAGGCGCGCGAATACAACAACTACATGCTGCCCGTCGACGTGAACGGCGAGAAAATGTTCCTCGCCGGCATGCGCTTGAATCCCGACGACCCGTTCCGCTATCTGCGAATTCCCGCCGATAGCGGCGGCACGCTCAAGGAATGGATGAATCTGCGCGCCACGCTGGAAGACCCTAACCAACGGGCCATCGCCGCTCATCAATTCGCGCAGCGTTCGGTGCCGGGTTCAAATGCGGAGTTGCAGCAACATCTGGAGGAAAGCGCCTTGCGGGTGCTGACCCTTTTTGCGGGCGCCGACAGCAGCATGAAGATGCCGAATGGCGAAACGCTCGGCGGCTTCCAGGCGGTCGCTGGGTTTATCGACCGCTCGGTACCGAAGGGCGAGCAGGAAAAGGCCGCGGGCCTGCTGCTTCGCATGCTCGAAGGCGTGACGTGGGACTTGTGGCAACTGTCGCGCCAGCGGCTCGGCGAGCCCGCCGCGCCGGCCGATGCGGACACGAGCCGCTTCATCCAGAGCTCGCTTAATGCGATTTCCGACAGCTTTCTGTATGGATCGCCGGTCTATTTGCAGCTTGACTCATTCAAGCAGGTGCAAGCTTCGGTATTTCAGTTGACGCGCGCGCCGGGCAAAAAAGTCGTGTATCTTGGCAGCCTGCTTCTCGTATTGGGCATCTTCTCGATGTTCTACGTTCGCGAACGGCGTCTGTGGTTCTGGCTCAAGGACACGGACCACGGCACGAGCGTCGTAATGGCGATGTCGAGCGCGCGTAAGACGCTAGACTTCGAGAAAGAGTTCGTCCAGACGCGGGCCGCCGTGAGCGCCGCACTGGGCGCGAAACTCATCGAAGCAGCCGATGCCAGCCCGGCCGGTCAGGCCGCCGCTGCGTCGGCAAGCTCACAGGATTCGACCCGGTAAGATCATGGACTTGACTCAGGTTTCCTCCTCCTCTTCTTCTGCTTCACGCGCCGACAAGGCGTTTGCGAGCAGCACGCCCGAACTCCCGAACTTCGACGAACGGCCGTTCCTGAAACGCCTGGGTATCGTCGACTGGCTGTTCGCGCTCGCGCTTGTCGGGGGCGCCGGGTTCGCGCTGTCGCGCTATCACCCGTTCATGAACTACTACGACAAACTGGTGCTGATGTGCTCGGTGCCGGTTTTCGTCGTGCTCGGCTGGCGCTGGAAGCCGGTGCGTCCGCTGATGGTGGGAATCGCCGCGCTGTCGCTGCTCGCAATCCAGATCTACCACGGCGATCTGAGCCGCGCCGACAACGCTTTCTTCCTCAAGTATTTCCTGTCGAGCCAGTCCGCGATCCTGTGGATGAGCGCGCTCTTCGTATTCGCGACCGGGTTCTACTGGATCGCGCTGCTGTCGCGCTCGCCGACCGGCGCCGCGATCGGCTCGAAGATGACGTGGGCGGCGGTGCTGATGGGCTTCGTCGGCATGATGGTGCGCTGGTACGAGTCGTATCTGATCGGCGCGGACGTCGGCCATATTCCGATTTCGAACCTCTATGAAGTGTTCGTGCTGTTCAGCCTGATCACCGCGCTGTTCTATCTGTACTACGAGCAGCACTACAACACGCGCGCGCTCGGCGCGTTCGTGTTGCTCGTGATCAGCGCAGCCGTCGGCTTTCTGATGTGGTACTCGGTCGCGCGCGACGCGCAGCAGATCCAGCCGCTCGTGCCGGCGCTGCAAAGCTGGTGGATGAAGATTCACGTGCCGGCGAACTTCATCGGCTATGGCAGCTTCGCGCTGTCGGCGATGGTCGGCGTCGCATATCTGGCGAAGGAACGCGGCGTGCTCGCGGATCGTCTGCCGGCGCTCGACGTGCTCGACGACGTGATGTACAAGTCGATCGCGGTCGGCTTCGCGTTCTTCACGATCGCGACGATTCTCGGCGCGCTGTGGGCCGCCCAAGCCTGGGGCGGCTACTGGAGCTGGGACCCGAAGGAGACGTGGGCGCTGATCGTGTGGCTGAACTACGCGGCCTGGCTGCACATGCGTATGATGAAGGGCCTGCGGGGCGCGCTCGCCGCGTGGTGGGCGCTGACCGGGCTGCTGGTCACGAGCTTCGCGTTCCTCGGCGTGAACATGTTCCTGTCGGGCTTGCATAGCTACGGCAAGCTGTAAGATCCGCCGCGCTGAACCGACTAAGAACCGCCGCGTGCTTTCGCACCGGCGGTTTTTTTATGGCCGATGGAATATTCGTTGCGCCCCGGTGTTCGCCAGTCGAGCACCTGGAGCAACTACCCATGGATGACAGACGCCCCCAAAGGGGCGATCATCAATAAGGCTCCGCAACGCGCGCGACGCGGCGGGCCGGCAAGGAGTAGCACGATGTGGATCAAGCGAAGCGACAGAATTCAACTGACCGGCGATGACATCGCGCGCAGCGAAATCGCGCCGCGGCACGTGTTCGAAAACCGGCGACGCATCCTGCAGGCGGCGGGCGCGATGGCGCTCGGTGGCCTGATCGGCGTGAGCGGCGAGGCGCTCGCGACCTACTCGTCGCCCGATCCGAAGGCGCAGAAGCTCGCGGCGAAAACCAACACTAGGTTCGTCGCGCTCGACAAGATCACGCCGTACAAGGACATCACAACCTACAACAATTTCTACGAGTTCGGCACCGATAAATCCGACCCCTCGCAGCGCGCGGGCACGTTGCGGCCGCATCCGTGGAAGGTGAGCGTCGAGGGCGAGATCAAGAATCCGAAGGTGTACGACATCGACGATCTGCTGAAGCTCGCGCCGCTCGAGGAGCGTGTGTACCGGCATCGCTGCGTCGAAGGTTGGTCGATCGTGGTGCCGTGGATCGGCGTCTCGCTGTCGGAGCTGATCAAACGCGTCGAACCGAGCGGCAATGCAAAGTACGTGCAGTTCATCACGCTCGCCGATCCGTCGCAGATGCCAGGGTTGTCGGCACCCATACTCGATTGGCCGTACTCCGAAGGCCTGCGGATGGACGAGGCGATGCATCCGCTGACGCTACTGACGATGGGCCTCTATGGCCAGGTACTGCCGAATCAGAACGGCGCGCCGGTGCGCGTCGTGGTGCCGTGGAAGTACGGCTTCAAGAGCGCGAAGTCGCTCGTGAAAATCCGCTTCGTCGAGAAGCAGCCGCCGACGAGCTGGAACACGTACGCGTCGAACGAATATGGGTTTTATTCGAACGTGAATCCGAATGTCGATCATCCGCGCTGGAGTCAAGCCACTGAACGGCGCATCGGCGAAGACGGCTTTTTCACGCCGAAACGCAAGACGCTGATGTTCAACGGTTACGGCGATCAGGTCGCGTCGCTCTATCAGGGCATGGACCTGAAGAAGAACTTCTAGGGCGAGCGCGATGGTTTCCGATACGCAAACTGTCACCCGCACCGAGCCTGCGACGCGGCGGACGTCGTCGGCGTCGGCGGTGAAGCCGCGTTCCACCGGCGGCGCGCGCTGGGTCGTGCCCACCAAAGTCGCAGTCTTCATCGCGGCGCTCTATCCTCTCGCGCGCCTCGTGCTGTTCGGCCTGACCGACCGGCTCGGCGCGAATCCGATTGAATTCATCACGCGCTCGACCGGCCTGTGGACGCTCGTGTTCCTGTGCATCACGCTCGCGGTGACGCCGCTACGCCGTCTGACCGGCGTCGCCGCGTTCGTGCGTTTCCGCCGCATGCTCGGGCTCTACACGTTCTTCTACGCGACGCTGCATTTCACCACGTACCTGTGGTTCGATAAGTGGTTCGATGTTGCGGAGATTCTGAAGGACATCGGCAAGCGGCCGTTCATCACGGTGGGCTTCACCGCGTTCGTGCTGCTGATCGCGCTTGCGGTCACGTCGCCGCGCGCGATGGTGCGCAAGCTCGGACGTCGCTGGCAGACGCTGCATCGCGCGATCTATGCGATCGGCGTGCTCGCGATCCTGCATTTCTGGTGGATGAAGGCGGGCAAGCACGACCTGCTGCTGCCGAAGATCTACGGCGCGGTGATGATCGCGTTGCTGGGATGGCGGCTGGTGGTGTGGATACGTGAGCGGAGGATGGGAACGCGCCGACGATGATGGCGAGTTTATTGGCGTCACGCTGTTTCAAATAAAAATGGCGATGCCACCGTGGCATCGCCATTTTCGTTGCTGCGCTCGACCTTCGCGCTCTGTCGCAGGTACTGACGTTTACGCCGGCAGTATCGTTTCATCCGCAAACAGCTGCTTGACCTCTTCGCGCGCGCGAACCACATGCGCCTGTGTACCATCCACCATCACCTCGGCGGCGCGCGCACGGGTGTTGTAGTTCGAGCTCATCACGAAGCCGTACGCGCCGGCCGAGCGGATCGCGAGCAGATCGCCGGGTTCGACCGCGAGCAGCCGCTCGCGGCCGAGCCAGTCGCCGCTTTCGCAGACCGGGCCGACCACGTCGTACACATGCGCGGGGACGTCGCGCTTCACGACCGGCTCGATGGCATGATAGGCGTCGTACATCGCGGGGCGCGCGAGATCGGTCATCGCCGCGTCGACGATCGCGAAGTTCTTGTCCTCGCCCGGCTTCAGAAACTCGAGACGTGTGAGCAGCACGCCCGCATTGCCGACCAGCGAGCGGCCCGGCTCGAAATAGACTTCGCGGTGACCGTGGCCGCGCGCTTCGATGCGATCGAGCACCGTGCGCACGAACTCACCGATTTCCGGCGGCGTTTCGTCGTCGTAGGTGATGCCCAGACCGCCGCCGACGTCGATATGGCGAATCGACACGCCGTCCTCCTCGATCTGCTCGACGAGTTCCAGCACCTTGTCGATCGCGTCGAGATAGGGCGCGACTTCGGTGATCTGCGAGCCAATATGGCAGTCGATGCCGATCACCTCGAGATTCGACATCGCCGCGGCCGCCTGGTAGGTGGCACGCGCATCTTCGAACGCGACGCCGAACTTGTTGGTCTTGAGTCCGGTGGAAATGTACGGATGCGTTTTCGCATCGACATCGGGATTCACGCGCAGCGACACCGGCGCTTTCTTGCCCATCTCGCCCGCCACCGCGTTGAGGCGGGCGAGTTCGGGAATCGATTCGACGTTGAAGCATTTGACGCCCGCCGCGAGCGCGTCGCGCATTTCGCTTGCCTGCTTGCCAACGCCCGAAAACACGGTGTTTTCCGCTTTTCCGCCGGCCGCGAGCACGCGCGCGAGCTCGCCGCCCGACACGATGTCGAAGCCCGCGCCGAGGCGCGCGAACACGTTCAGCACCGCGAGATTGCTGTTGGCCTTGACGGCCACGTGCACGCTCGCGCGACGCCCCGCGCAGGCGCCCGCATAGGCGTTCCAGGCAGCGGTGAGCGCGGCGCGTGAATAGACGTAGAGCGGCGTGCCGAACTGCTCGGCGAGGGAAACGGCGGACACGCCTTCGGCGTGCAATACGCCGTCGACGTAGTCAAATGCGGATCGAGTCATGCGAAAGTCTTATTGAACGGAAGGGACGGCAGAGGCGGGCAGCGGCACTGCGGGAGCCGATGCCGCCGAAGCGGGCGGCGCCGCGAGCTGGTCTTCGGGGGCGAGCGTGAGCGGCGTGCCCGAGGTGTCCGGGATCGAACCCGTGTCGGCCGCGCTGCCGCTAGCCGGTTGCGTTCGATCGGTCGATGGCGTTTGCGTGCGGTGAGCCGGCGGGGCAGGCATCGGCGGTACGGTCGGCAGATAGAGTGAGCCGCGTTGGCCGCAGCCGGTAAGCGCACAACCTGCGAGAATGACTAAAACCGCTACAATCGCGCGGCCGGGCGCTGCCGCGCGCATCCGAGTTACGACTCGCATGACTGTCCCTGAATGAATAATCGATGGAGTTTAGCATGTCCGATAGTGATTACCTGACCCGTGCGGAAGCCGTGCTGGCCGCCATCGAGAGCGCGCTCGACGACATCGACGCCGACATCGAGCTCGAGCGCAGCGGCAACGTTTTGACGCTCGAATTCGAGAACCGCACGAAGATCATCGTCAACCTTCAGCCGCCGATGAGCGAGATCTGGATCGCGGCGAAGGCCGGCGGTTTCCACTTCCGTTTCGTCGACGGTGAATGGCGCGACACGCGCAGCGGCGCGGAGTTTTTCGCGGCGCTGTCGCAGTATGCGACGCAGCAGGCTGGCGAGCCGGTGCGGATCGCCGCGCTATGAGCGCGGTGTAATAAGCGCGAGACGCTCTCAAAACAAAACCGCCGCGTAACGAACGCGGCGGTTTTTTCATTTCTAGCGGGACATCGACGCAGCCTCAGTGCCCGCGGAACAGATTCATGATGTCCTGCTTTTCCTGTTCGCCAACCTGTTCCGGAGCGGCGGCTGCCGCGCTCGCCTCCGCATCGAGCGTCGCCTGACTGACGCCGACCGTCGCGATGAAACCGTGGCCCGGCGTGAACTCGTCGAAATAAAGCTCCGAGCCGATTTCGCTGACGTCGTCGGGGCGTGGCATCTTGTACTCGGGCACCCCCTTCATCGCGCGTCCCATGTACTCGATCCACACCGGCAGCGCCAGGCCGCCGCCGGTTTCCTTGTCGCCGAGGCTGCGCGGGTTGTCGTAGCCGATCCACGCGATCGCGGTGAGCGTGTGCTGATAGCCGGCGAACCACGCGTCACGGGAATCGTTGGTCGTGCCGGTCTTGCCGGCGAGATCGGTGCGCTTGAGCACGTTGCTCTTCGCCCCGGTGCCGTGCTGCGCGACGCTTTGCAGCAGGCTGTTCATCACGTAGGCGTTGCGCGGTTGGATCGCGAACGGCGCGCTTTGCCCGGCCACGAGCGGCTGCGCGTGCGCGACGACGACGCCGCGCTGATCGGTGACCTCCGCGATCAGATACGGATTGATCCGGTAGCCGCCGTTGGCGAACACCGAGAACGCGCCGGCCATTTGCAGCGGCGTCACGAGACCCGCGCCGAGCGCCATCGGCAGATAGGCGGGATGGCGGTCCGCGTCGAAGCCAAACCGTGTGATGTATTGCTGCGCGTACTTCGGGCCGATCTGGTTCAGGATGCGGATCGACACGAGGTTCTTCGATTTCTGCAGCGCGGTGCGCATCGTCATCGGACCGTCGAAGCCGCCGCCGTAGTTTTTCGGCTCCCACGCCTGGCCGCCGGTTTCGGCGGCGCTGAAGAAGAGCGGCGCGTCGTTGATGATCGTGGCGGGCCCGAGGCCCTTTTCGAGCGACGCCGAATAGATGAACGGCTTGAAGCTGGAGCCCGGCTGACGCCACGCCTGCGTCACGTGATTGAACTTGTTCTTGTTGAAGTCGAAGCCGCCGACCAGCGAGCGGATCGCACCGTCCTGCGGCACCAGCGAGATGAACGCGCCTTCCACCTGGGGCAATTGCGTGATCGACCAGTCGCCCTCGTCGTTCTTCACGAGCCGCACGATCGCGCCGGGCCGGATGCGCTGATTCGGCTGCGCGCGCGGGCCGAGCGCGAACTGCGCATAGCGCAGGCCGTCGCCCTGAATGGTCGCGACATTGCCGTCGATGAACGCCGCCTGGACCTGCTTCGGGCTCGCCGCCGTGACGACGGCCGCGATGATTTCGCCATTGTCGGGATGTTCGAGCAGCGCGTCGTCGATGGCCTGCTCGCGCTCGTCGGCGTCGGCCGGCAGATCGATGAACGCCTCCGGGCCGCGATAGCCGTGACGGCGCTCGTAGTCCATCAAGCCTTTGCGCACCGCGTGGTAGGCGACGTCCTGATCGGCCGAGTCGATCGTGGTCACGACGTTCAGGCCGCGCGTGTAGGCTTCCTCGCGATACTGCGCGTACATCATCTGCCGCACCATTTCCGCGACGTATTCCGCGTGTACGCTGTACTCCTTGCCCATGCCCTTCACGACGAGCCGCTGCCGGCTCGCCTCGTCGTACTGTTCCTGAGTGATGTAGTGCAATTCGTACATGCGCTGCAGGATGTACTCCTGGCGCACCTTCGCACGCTTCGGATTGACGACCGGGTTATACGCGGAGGGCGCCTTCGGCAGACCGGCGAGCATCGCCGATTCGGCGAGCGTCAGGTCCTTCAGATCCTTGCCGAAGTACACGCGCGCGGCACTCGCGAAACCATACGCGCGCTGACCGAGATAGATCTGATTCATGTACACCTCGAGAATCTGATCCTTGCTCAGCTTCGACTCGATCTTGTACGCGAGCAGCATCTCGTAGATCTTGCGCGTGTACGTCTTCTCGCTGGACAGAAAGAAGTTGCGCGCGACCTGCATCGTGATCGTGCTCGCGCCTTGGGTCGCATGACCGTTGGTCAGCGCGACGAAGCCGGCTCGCGCGATGCCGGTGAGGTCGACGCCACCGTGCTCATAGAAGCGCGCGTCCTCGATCGCGAGGATCGCTTTCTTCAGGCTGTCGGGCACGTCCTGGATGTGCACGATGTCGCGCCGCTCCGCGCCGAATTCGCCGATCAGCACGTGATCGGCCGTATAGATTCGCAGCGGCACTTTGGGCTGATAGTCGGTCAATGCATCGAGTGACGGCAGGTTCGGCGTCGCGACGACGAGCGCATAGCCGAGCACCAGCGCCACGCAGACGATGCCCGCCACGATCAACCCGACAAAGCCAAGGATCAGCTTCAGCCATAACGGACGTTTGCGCTTTTTCGGCGCGGGCGGTGGGGACGCAGGAGACGTGGCTTGCATAGGAGTACCGGAAAAACAGTCCCGCGATTATAGCCGCCAGGGTTTTTCTGCTTTCGACAAGCTTACGAATAACGCGCAATCGGCACACGCCAGGCGGCGCGGGAATGACTTCGCCGTAGTCCCAACTGTAGTCGCTTTGATGTCGCTCGGGGCGGCTTCGCATCCGCGTTAGCCATTCGGCTGAATGTCGTTAGGACGTGCGTCTGCCGACAATGATCCCTCGTTACTCGCGTTCGAATGGTTCGTCGCGTGAGTCAGAGGGAGGGCGGTATGGCCTATAAAAATTCGTGGCTTCAGGCGGTGCGGGAGGGCCGGCAGCGTTTCGCCGCCGGCATCGATGTCGGTTCGCAAAACGTGCGTCTCGTCGTGGTGAGTCAACGCGCCCGGGGCGCGCTGCATCTCGAACATATGAGCACGGTGCCGCTCGCGGCCGGCACCATGGCGGGCGCCGAGATCGTCGATCGGCAGGCCGTCGCGCGGGCGTTGCGCGATGCGTTCGCCGGTTTGCCGCGCGTATGCGCGACGCACGCGCTGCGCTGCGCGATGGCCGTGCCTTCGTCGGCCACGCTGACGACGACAGTGCCGCTCGCGCGGCTCGCCGCTCAGAGCGACTGCGAGGCGGAGGACGGCGGCGTTGCGCTCGCCGGACTTGCGCCCGCGGTGATGGGAGAGGCGGAGCGCATCGCCGGCCTCGAGCGTCATGCGCTCGCGGTCGACTGGTACGTCGACGAGACGCCGTCGCCGGTGCGCTCGGTGAAGATCGCCGCGACCGCGCGTCAGCATCTCGAAGCGCGGATCGAATGCGCCGCGACCGCAGGGATTTCGCTGTCCGCGATCGATGGCGAACCGCACGCGGCATTGCGCGCGCTGCGCCACGCGGCCAGTCGCGAGCTCGACCCGAACGAGCCGTACGCGGCGGTGTGGGTCGGTACGGACGGCGTGTACGGCTGGAGCGTCGTCGATGGCGCGAGCGTCGGCGAGATGCGCTACCCGGCGCCCGAGCATGCCGATCTCGCCGACGCGTTGCGCGATCTCACGCACGGGCCGGAGTTCGACTGCGCGCTGATTGGCGGCGAAATCGATCTGCTCGACGGCGTCGGCTTTTCACTCGCCGATATTGGCGACGTGCTCGGCTGCTCGGCGCTGCCGTTCGAATGCGCGCTGCTCGGCAGCCACGCGCGGCCGCTCGACGACGCCTTGCTGCACGAGCCGGCTGGCGCGGTCGCGTTTGGGCTCGCGTTGCGCGGGGTGCTGGAATGAAGGCCGTTCTGTCGTTTTCGTCTGGCGTCGCCGCGAATGCCGATCAGCGCGCCGCTGTACCGTGGCTGGGCGGCTTCAATCTGCTGCCGTATCGCCAACGCAACGCGCGACTCGCGCGGCGCCGCTGTATGCGCGACTGGGCTGTGGCCGCTTGTGTCGGTGCCGCGGGTGTGTTGCTCGTCGCCGGTTGGCAGAGCTTCGCCGCAGCGCGGCTCGATGCGCGGCGCGCGGCGGCCGGGCAGGCGCTGACTCCGCTCGCCGTGTCGCTCGCGGAGCACGCGACGCTGTCACGGGCCGAACAGGACGAGCGCGAAGCCGCGGCGCGCGCCGCGAGTCTCGCAAGGCCGCTCGCACATCTGCGCGACCTGCTCGACGCGCTGAGCTTCGAACCCGGCGATCGCGTCGTGTTGCGGCAGTTGCGCCAGCGCGAGTACGAGACTGAATTGCTGGCGACTTCGAGTGGCCATATCGCGTCGGCTGAGTGGCTCAAGCGGCTCGGCGCGATCCACGGCGTGCAGGGCGCGGAGATGCGCGATCTGCATCGGCCGACGGGGAAGGGCGGCGCGTCGACGGAACAGGCGATAGGCGGACCCGTGGAGTTCGATGCGCGCCTGCGCTGGGGCGATCCGCCGCACAAAGCGACGCGCGCCCTGAAGGCCGCACCAACGGGAGGTGCGCGATGAGCACGACCTTTTTCGAGGCGCGTGGTGCGGCGCATGGGTCCGCGGGTTTTTCGCGCTGGGTCAAGCGGGCGCGTATGCCGCTCGAGGCGTGGAGCCGGCGCCGTCGCTGGCTCGTCGCGGCGACGCTTGCCGCGCTCGTGTTCGGTGTCGGCGCGTACGGCTGGAACGCGGCTGATCTCGCCGGACTGGAAGCGAGCCGCGCGGCGCTCGCGCTCAGCACGCAGCGTCTCGCGGACGCGCGGCACACGCTCGCACAGCTGCCGTCGCTGCGCCGTGCAGCCGCGGCGATGCCGGCCACGGCGTCGAGCGCCGTGTCGTGGAACTCCGCCGACGACGTGCGCATCGTCTCCGAGCTGGCCACGCAAAGCGGCGTCGCGCTGCTTGCGGTGGAACCGGGCGCGGCGAGCGGCGAGGGCGTCGAGCGGATGCGCGTGCTGCAGCTCACCGCGCGCACCGACTTCGTTCACCTGATGGCGTTTTTCCACGGGCTCGCGCAACTGCCGGTGCTGATCGTTCCCGTCGACGTGACCGTCAAGCAGGACGGCAAAGGGCTCGCGGTGGCCGCGACGCTGCAGGTGTACGCCGCGCTGCGACCGGTGCCCGACACCCCGGCTGCGAGCGCCGAGGCGAGCCCTGACGCCGACGAGGCTGCCGACGATGACGACGAAGGCCTCGTGTTCTTCGATCCGTTTGCGAAGTCGCAGATCTCCGCGAGCGGCGAGCTGGGTGATGCTTCTGAGTTGCGCCTTGTCGGTTTGCTGCGCGATCGTACCCGCGGGCTCGCGCTGCTCGACACGCCAGACGGCACGACGACGGTCGCGGCCGGGCAACGACTGGGCGTCGAGCGGGTCACACAGCTCGACGCGCTTGGCATTACGCTCGCGAACGGCGGCGCGACGCGCACGCTGACGCTGACGGAGGCGTCATGATGCGCACGCTCAAGCGATGGAGCGTCGCGACGCTGGGTGTCGGACGCGAGGTCCGCGTCGTCTCTGGACGGTGTTTCGGGCTCTACGTCGCCGCGACGCTGGGTGCCGGCGTCGCACAGGCAGCGACGCCACTGCTGCTGCCGCCGTTGCCGACTTACGCGGCGCTCGACGATCCGGCCGTATCGGCCAACACCGCCTACGAGACGGCGCCGCTGCCGAGCGGCGGCATCGGCCAGGCGGCGAATCCGTTCGGCGACGTTTCCACGCCAGGCGCGGCCCAGGAGCCGGACACGCTCCAGCCGGCCGGGCGCTCCGCGATAGCGCCCGACGCCTCCCCGGACGACGTCGCCAACGGCCCGATGCCGCCGCCTTCGCCAGGACAACCCACCACCCCGGCTCGCGACGACAGTGCCGGCACGCCTGGTCTCGAAGGCCCGCCGGTCCCGCTGCCGCCGCGGCCGCGCCTCGCCGACGCATCGGCGAGTGCGGACTCGGGCCTTCCCGCGGGCAACGAGCCGATCTCGCTGAACTTTCAGCGTGCGCAACTTGGCGCGGTTCTGAAAGCGTTCGCCGAGTTCACCGGCCTGAACATCGTCGCCAGCGACAAAGTGCGCGGCGCCGTGTCGATACGTCTCGACAAGGTGCCGTGGCGCACCGCGTTCGACACCTTGCTCGACGTCAACAATCTGGCGATGGAGCGCCACGGCAACGTAATCTGGGTCGCGCCTGCCGCCGAGCTCGCCGCGCGCGAACGTCAGCGCTTCGAAGCCCACGCGCGCGCCGCGGACCTCGAGCCGCTCGCGAGCCGCACCTTCGAGCTGCACTACGCGCACGCCGAGGACGTGCGTCGCCTGCTGACCGGTTCCGGCACCCAGCGCGTGCTGTCCAAACGTGGCGCCGTCACCGCTGATCCGCGCACCAACCTGCTGTTCGTCACCGATCTCGCGGGGCGGCTCGAGCAGATCGCGGCGCTGATCGCTTCCGTCGACCGGCCGACTCGCCAGGTGCTGATCGAGGCTCAGATCGTCGAAGGCGACCAGGGCTTTTCGCGCAATCTCGGGGTGCGGCTGTCGCTCGCCGGCACCAGCGCGGACGGTACGTCGAGAGGGCTGACGGGTGGAACGGACGGCTCCGTGTACGATCTGTCGGCCCGACCGATCTCCGGATTCGATGCCGCGACCGCCGGCCTCACGCTGTTCGCGGCTCACGCGACCCGGCTGCTGAATATCGAACTCTCGGCGCTCGAGTCCGAAGGGCATGGGAAAATCGTGTCGAGCCCACGGGTCGTCACCGCGGACCGGATGAAGGCGATCGTCGAGCAGGGCACCGAGCTGCCGTATCAGGCGAAGGTCGGCCAGGGCGTATCGGGCGTGCAGTTTCGCCGGGCGACGCTCAAACTGGAGGTCGAGCCGCAGATCATGCCGGATGGCCGCGTGGTGCTCGATCTCGACGTCGCGAAGGACAGCGTCGGCGAGCAGACCGACGCCGGGCCCGCGATCAACACCAAGCACGTGCAAACGCGCGTCGAGGTCGAGGATGGTGGTACGGTGTCGATCGGCGGAATTTACGAGACCGACGACCGTGACGACGTCGAGCGGGTGCCCCTCCTCGGCAAAATACCGGTTCTGGGCGCATTGTTCCGCCATCGGACTCATCGCGACACGCGTAGCGAACTGGCGGTTTTCATCACGCCGCGCGTGGTGCGGGAAAATTAGGGCATATAGGGCACGCATGCACCGCCATCCGCCGGCGGCGCGCAGGCTCGACAAGGCAGCCGCTTTGCCAGTAAGCTGCGGCACGAACTACACCGGATTAGCCAGAGGACACCGTTGCAAGCGCGGGACGCACACGCCAATGTTTTTTTCGTAGGGCTCATGGGGGCAGGAAAAACCACTGTGGGTCGGGCGGTTGCGCGCCGTCTCGAGCGCCCGTTCTTCGATTCCGACCATGAAATCGAGGCGCGCACGGGCGCGCGCATTCCCGTGATCTTCGAGCTCGAGGGCGAAGCGGGCTTTCGCGATCGCGAAGCGAACGTGATCTCCGAGCTGACCGGGCGCGACAATATCGTGCTCGCGACCGGCGGCGGTGCAGTCCTGCGGCCGGAAAACCGCGAAGCGTTGAAAAGCCGTGGCCTCGTGATCTATCTGCGCGCCAATCCGCATGACCTGTGGCTGCGCACGCGGCGCGACAAGAATCGCCCGCTGCTGCAAACGGAAGACCCCAAGGCGCGACTCGAAGCGCTCTATGAAGTGCGCGACCCGCTGTACCGCGAATGCGCGCACTTCGTGATCGAAACCGGCCGGCCCTCGGTCAACGGACTCGTCAACATGGTTCTGATGCAGCTCGAGATGGCCGGCGTCGCCAAACATCCTGCGTCATAATGGACCGTATGATTACCGTCAACGTCGAACTGGGCGAGCGCGCCTACCCCATCCATATCGGTGCCGGCCTGATCGGCCAGACCGCGCTGTTCGCGCCGCATATCGCCGGCAACTCGGTCACGATCGTCACCAATAGCACCGTCGATCCGCTCTACGGCGACAAGCTGCGCGCAGCGCTTGCGCCGCTGAACAAGCAGGTGTCCACGGTGGTTTTGCCGGACGGCGAAGCACACAAGAATCTGCAGACGCTGAACCTGATCTTCGACGCGCTGCTCGGCTCGCGCGCCGACCGCAAGACCACGCTGATCGCGCTCGGTGGCGGTGTGATCGGCGACATGACCGGGTTTGCCGCCGCCTGCTACATGCGCGGCGTGCCTTTCATCCAGGTGCCGACCACGTTGCTGTCGCAGGTGGATTCGTCGGTCGGCGGCAAGACCGGTATCAATCATCCGCTGGGCAAGAATATGATCGGCGCGTTCTACCAGCCTCGGGCGGTGATCGCTGACATCGGCGCATTGCGTACGTTGCCCGAACGCGAACTCGCGGCGGGCATCGCCGAGGTCATCAAGACCGGCGCAATCGCCGACGCCGGATTCTTCAGCTGGATCGAGGCCAATATCGAGGCTTTGAACCGCTGCGAACCGGAGGCGTTGACCGAGGCAGTCAAACGCTCGTGCGAGATCAAGGCGTCGGTGGTGGCGCAGGACGAGCGCGAAACTGGTCTGCGCGCGATCCTCAACTTCGGTCACACGTTCGGCCACGCGATCGAAGCCGGACTCGGCTATGGCGAGTGGCTGCACGGCGAGGCGGTCGGCTGCGGAATGGTGATGGCGGCGGATCTGTCGGTGAGGCTCGGCCATCTCGATGAAGCGTCGCGCAAGCGGCTCGTCGACGTCGTGCTTGCCGCGCATCTGCCCACGCGTGCTCCCGCGCTCGGCGCGGATCGTTACGTCGAGCTAATGCAGATCGACAAGAAGGCGGAAGCCGGCGCGATCAAGTTCATTCTGCTGAAGCGTTTCGGTGAGACACTGATCACCCGCGCGCCCGACGCCGACGTGCATGCGACGCTGGCCGCCGCCGTCTAGATTCAACACGGCCCTGCAGCCACGCTTCACGCACCCGCGTCACGAGGCGCCGCCCATGTTTCGGAGGACCCGGTGACTGACAGGCGCAGCGACGATATCCAGCATGACACGACGAGCGCGCGCCCAGGCGCCGGGAACGGCGTCATCGCCGCCACGGTCAGCACCGCGGATGCCGCTGCCGCGGTTGCCACACCCGCCGTTGCCACACCCGCCGTCCCCGCGCCGACCCAGCAGGCGCTCGAAGCGCATCTCGCGCCGTACGCGGCGCATTCGAGCCAGTCGCGTGGGCGTCGCTATGCGGAAACCGCGCCGAGCGCGCGTACCGAGTTTCAGCGCGACCGCGACCGCATCGTCCACTCGACCGCATTCCGGCGGCTCGAATACAAGACTCAGGTATTCGTCAACCACGAGGGCGACCTGTTTCGCACGCGCCTCACCCATAGCCTCGAAGTTGCGCAGATCGCGCGCTCGGTTGCGCGCAATCTGCGCGTCAATGAAGATCTCGTCGAAGCGATTTCGCTGGCGCACGATCTCGGCCATACGCCGTTCGGCCATGCCGGCCAGGATGCGTTGAACGAATGCATGCGCGAGCATGGCGGCTTCGAGCACAACCTGCAGAGCCTCACGGTCGTCGACGAACTTGAAGAGCACTACGGAGCGTTCAATGGGTTGAACCTGTGCTTCGAGACGCGCGAGGGCATTCTCAAGCACTGCTCACGCGACAACGCGCGCCGGCTCGGGACATTGGGCGAGCGCTTTCTCGAAGGGCGGCAACCGTCGCTCGAAGCGCAGATCGCCAACCTCGCCGACGAAATCGCGTACAACAATCACGACGTCGACGACGGGCTGCGCTCCGGTCTGCTGTCGCTCGAGCAGCTCGCCGAAGTGGAACTCTGGCAGACGCACTGCGAGGCGGCGCGCGGCGACTATCCGCAGATCGAGGGGCGTCGGCTGATTCACGAGACGGTGCGGCGCGTGATCAATACGCTGATCGTCGATCTGATCGAAACGACGCGGGCCAATCTCGCGCGCTACGCGCCGGCGTCACTCGACGACGTGCGCGCGGCGCCCCCGCTCGTCGCGCACAGTGATGCGATTGCCGCGCAGGCCGCGGCGCTCAAGCGCTTCCTGTTCAGAAACATGTACCGTCACTATCGCGTGATGCGCATGGCCAACAAGGCACGCCGCGTCGTGGTCGGCCTGTTCGACGCGTTCACCGACGACCCGCGGCTGCTGCCGCCGGACTATCAGTCGGCCGATGCGACGCGTCAGCCGCGTTTGATCGCGCATTACATCGCGGGGATGACCGATCGTTACGCGCTGAAGGAGTATCGGCGGCTGTTCGTGATCGACGATAACTAGCCGCTGGCGGCTGGACGCGGCAAGGGGCGTAACGTTCAGCGTTGCCGCATCGAAGCGGCCGTCGCGCCCCCTTGCCAGCACCGTCAAACCGCGCAAGCCAGCTTCATCGCGAACGGGACGCGAACAGCGCCCCCGCCACCAGCGCAAGCCCGCCGACGATCGCAATCGTCTGCCACGGATTTTCACGCACGTAGTGATCGGCGTCCGAGATCGCCACGCCCGCACGATCGCGCATCGCGTCGCGCGTGTCGTTCAGCCGCTCGCGCGCGGCGTCCAACTGTTTGCGCAGCCTGCCGCGCAAGGCCACGGCGTCGGCCTGCGTGCCGTCGGCCAAGGTCGATTCGAGTTCCGACAGCAGGGTGCGCAACTCGACCGCGATATCTTCGGCCGCGTGGCGGCTGTGGCGAGCGATGCGCCGCGCGCGGCGACTCGCGCTGGTCCAGGATTCGCCGAGGGCGTCTCGCGTATTTGGAAGTGCTGTCATGGTCGCTCCGTCGATGAGTTGAAAGGCCCCGCGCATCGTCGCGCGGACACGCAATGCGCAGACGCAGTATCACGTCGTCGCATAGGAAACGCCATCTAAACGCAACTTCGATGCCAAGCGCTGCATTGCCGGCACCGCTGCACGCGTGCGGCTCGCGACAGGATGGGGCGTGCCCGTATCGTCGCCGGATTTTGCACATGGACGCGCCGAATTCGCGTCAAATTTACAAACGCTGATGCCGGATGACGCTGCCATCCCGATGCAACAGAGACGCCAAATGCAAACGCCGTGATCGGTTCGATGACGGCGTTCCCCAGGTCGCGAAAATTCGACTACCCTAATTCAAGCTACCCGCTCTAGCGAAGCGTTAGAAACGGTAACCGACGTTGACGTAAGTGACGATCGGGTTCAGCTTGATCTTGGTTTGCGATTGCACGGTCAGCGTGCCGACCGGCGTGGCCGATGCCGAAGTGAGCTTTGCGGTCGTGCTGAGCGGCAGGTACGAGATCGACACGCCGGCGAACCAATGCTGATTGAAGGCGTACGTGAAGCCCGCATTAAACACAGGTTCCCACGAACTATCCGTCGACACACTGGTCGGACCATGCAGAACGTTGGCTTCGAATGCGCTGTTGGAAATGTGTTCGTCGGTGAACCAGATGCGGCTCACACCGAGACCGAGATACGGGCGGAACGAAGCAGTCGGCGCGTTGAAGTAGTACTTGAACAGCAGCGTCGGGCTCCACTGTTTGGCCTGCCCGAGCTTGCCGAACTGCGCGAAGCTGCCCGTGCCGAACAGATCGAAAGTAGGGGGGACGCCAATGACGAATTCGGTTGCGATATGGTCGGTGACGAAGTAGCCGGCGGTGAAACCGATGGTATCGGCCGAACTCAGCGAGGCGCCGGTGTTGGCTTCGGTGATGTTGGTTGGGCTACCGCCAATGCTGGTCACGGTCAGTGGGTCGCTGCTCGATTGGGGCGCAAGATGGAACCAGCCCGTCGAGAAGTAAATGGTGCCGGCCGATTGTGCGTGCGCTGCCGTGCTCATGCCGGCTAGCACTGCCATCCCCGTTACGGCCTGTTTTAATTTCATATGTGCTCCTCCAAAAAAGGCCCGCTCATTATGACTACAACGTTTGAAACAAACCATACGCGGCGGTTAGAGTTTTCTCCCTAAGCACCACGTGGTTTCTGGCTTGGCCGCATGACGCCGAACCTTGCGCCCATGCGGCTCTTCGGACCTTCGGGTATATACCAACGCGACTATTGGACACTCCAGCATGGCACGGCTTGCACGTCTTTATGTCCCCGACCAGCCGCAGCACGTCATCCTCCGCGGGCTCGACCAGCAGCCCGCCTTCGTCGACGACCAGGACTACGAGCTTTTCATCGACTGTCTGAAGGCGGCCTCCCGGGACCATCACCTTTCGATCCACGCTTACGCCTTGATGCCGGGCGCCGTGCAACTGCTCGTCACGCCCACCGAGGAGTCGAGCCTGCCCAAGGCGATGCAGGCCGTCGGGCGGCGCTATGTCGCGCACTTCAACCGGCGTTATGCGCGTCGCGGCACCTTGTGGGAAGGCCGTTACCGGGCCACCGTGATCGAGGGTGAGCGCTACTTCCTGCTTGCGAGCCGGGTCGTGGAAATGTGTCCGGTGCGCTTGCAGCTGGTCAACGCGGCCGAGGATTATCGCTGGTCGAGCTACCGTCATCACATCGGCCTCACCCTCGACAGTCTGATCACGGATCACCCCCTTTACTGGTCGCTCGGCAATACGCCGTTCGAGCGACAGCGTGCTTATCGCGAACTGTGCGAGCAGCCGCTCGACGAGCGCGAGGCAAGCCAGCTCCAGCAAGCCACGTTGAAGGGCTGGGTGCTCGGCAGCGACACGTACCGCGAATGGGCGGCGCGCGCCGCCAACCGACGTGTGTCACCCCTACCGCGTGGCCGGCCACGCAAGGTGCGCGAGACGCCGCATACGCAGTGAGGCGGCGGCAGGCGATACCCCGGGGGCGCCGATAGAGCCGCTTTAAATCTGATTAAAGTGTTTTGCATCAAGGGACTGCATGAAGACGGCATGTCGTATGCCGTTTTCTTTTGCCTCAAATAGATGTGGCACCAATAAAAAATAACTGCACTGCACCAATTTGATAATCGGGGGCTGATCAGTAGGTTTTATTTGCTATTTCCTTGATTCGTCGCGTATATTCCGATTTCCGACGCTTTTCGTCCCGCGCAGTCTTGCTGCGAGAAGAGCGCCGTCGTGGTCGCGAAGCGCACTGCGGCAAAAGCACAATGGTTTAACGGCCTGTCCGGCCTCCTCACAGACGGTGTCCCCATGAACGATCACCAGCAACCGATTCACCCGGTTCCCGCCGCCCAAGGTCTGTACGACCCGCAAAACGAGCATGATGCCTGCGGCGTCGGCTTCGTCGCCCATATCAAGGGCCACAAGAGTCACGAAATCATCCAGCAGGGCCTGAAGATTCTCGAGAACCTCGATCACCGGGGCGCCGTCGGCGCCGATCCGCTGATGGGCGACGGCGCGGGCATCCTGATCCAGATTCCGGACGGCTTCTATCGCGAAGAGATGGCCCGGCAGGGCGTGACGCTGCCGCCGGCTGGCGAATACGGCGTCGGCATGATTTTCCTGCCGAAGGAGCACGCGTCGCGCATCGCCTGCGAACAGGAGCTCGAGCGCACGGTGAAGGCCGAGGGTCAGGTCGTGCTCGGCTGGCGCGACGTGCCGGTCGACCACGCCATGCCGATCTCGCCGACCGTGAAGGCGAGCGAGCCGCTGATCCGCCAGATCTTTATCGGCCGCGGCAAGGACATCATGGTGACCGACGCGCTCGAGCGGAAGCTGTACATCATCCGCAAGACCGCGAGCCATCGCATCCAGGCGCTGAAGCTCAAGCACGGCAAGGAATACTTCGTGCCGTCGATGTCGGCGCGCACGGTCGTCTACAAGGGTCTGCTGCTGGCGGGCCAGGTCGGCGTGTACTACCGCGACCTGCAGGACGACCGCACCATCTCGGCGCTCGCACTCGTGCACCAGCGCTTCTCGACCAACACGTTCCCGGCGTGGGAACTGGCTCACCCGTACCGCATGATCGCCCACAACGGCGAAATCAACACGGTGAAGGGCAACGTCAACTGGCTGAACGCGCGTACCGGCGCGATCGCCTCGCACGTACTCGGCGACGATCTGCCGAAGCTGTGGCCGCTGATCTATCCGGGCCAATCGGATACGGCATCGTTCGACAACTGTCTCGAACTGCTGGTGATGGCCGGCTACCCGCTCGTCCACGCGATGATGATGATGATTCCGGAAGCCTGGGAACAGCACACGCTGATGGACGAAAATCGCCGCGCGTTCTACGAATACCACGCCGCCATGATGGAGCCGTGGGACGGCCCCGCCGCCATCGCGTTCACCGACGGCCGCCAGATCGGCGCGACGCTCGACCGTAACGGTCTGCGCCCGGCGCGCTACATCGTCACCGACGACGACCTCGTCATCATGGCGTCGGAAGCCGGCACGTTGCCTATTTCCGAGTCGAAAATCGTCAAGAAGTGGCGTCTGCAGCCGGGCAAGATGTTCCTGATCGACATGGAGCACGGCCGCATCATCGACGACAAGGAACTGAAGGACAACCTCGCGAACGCCAAGCCGTACAAGAGCTGGATCGACGCCGTGCGCATCAAGCTCGACGAGATCGAGGCGAAGGCCGAAGACGTCGTGACGGAACGCCGCGAAGCTGCTGCGCTGCTGGATCGCCAGCAGGCGTTCGGCTACACCCAGGAAGACCTGAAGTTCCTGATGGCGCCGATGGCGCAAGCGGGCGAGGAAGCCGTCGGCTCGATGGGCAACGACTCGCCGCTCGCGGTCATGTCCAACAAGAACAAGACGCTCTATCACTACTTCAAGCAGCTGTTCGCGCAGGTCACGAACCCGCCGATCGACCCGATCCGTGAAAACATGGTGATGTCGCTCGTGTCGTTCATCGGCCCGAAGCCGAACCTGCTCGACACGAACAATATCAACCCGCCGATGCGTCTCGAAGTGTCGCAGCCGGTGCTCGACTTCAAGGACATCGCGAAGATCCGCGCGATCGATCAGTACACGGGCGGCAAGTTCAGCTCGTACGAACTGAACATCTGCTATCCGGTCGCCTGGGGCAAGGAAGGCATCGAGGCACGCCTTGCGTCGCTGTGCGCGGAAGCCGTCGATGCGGTCAAGTCCGGCTACAACATGCTGATCGTGTCGGACCGCAAGACCGACCGCGACAACGTCGCGATTCCGGCGCTGCTCGCTACGGCCGCGATCCACACGCACCTCGTGCAGCAGGGTCTGCGCACGAGTACGGGTCTCGTCGTCGAAACCGGTTCGGCGCGTGAAACGCACCACTTCGCGCTGCTCGCGGGCTATGGCGCGGAAGCCGTGCACCCGTACCTCGCGATGGAAACGCTGAGCCAGCTCGCGGCCGGCCTGAAGGGCGACCTGTCGGCGGAGAAGGCGGTCTACAACTTCACGAAGGCAGTCGGCAAGGGCCTGCAGAAGGTCATGTCGAAGATGGGTATTTCGACCTACATGTCGTACACCGGCGCGCAGATTTTCGAAGCGGTCGGTCTCGCCGCAGATCTGGTGTCGAAGTACTTCCACGGCACGTCGTCGAAAGTCGGCGGCATTGGTCTGTTCGACGTCGCGGAAGAAGCGATCCGACTGCATCGCGAAGCATTCGGCGACAACCCGGTCCTCGCGAACATGCTCGACGCGGGCGGCGAGTACGCGTACCGCGTGCGCGGCGAAGAACACATGTGGACGCCGGATGCGATCGCCAAGCTGCAGCACTCGGCGCGCAGCAACTCGTACCAGACGTACAAGGAATACGCGCATCTGATCAACGATCAGACCAAGCGCCACATGACCTTCCGCGGCCTGTTCGAATTCAAGCTCGATCCGACCAAGGCGATCCCGCTCGACGAAGTCGAACCGGCGAAGGAAATCGTCAAGCGTTTCGCGACCGGCGCAATGTCGATGGGCTCGATCAGCACCGAAGCGCACGCCACGCTCGCCGTCGCGATGAACCGCATCGGCGGCAAGTCGAACACCGGTGAAGGCGGTGAAGACGCGAACCGTTATCGCAACGAACTGCGCGGCATTCCGATCAAGAACGGCGACACGATGAAGTCCGTGATCGGCGACGAAGTGGTCGTCGACATTCCGTTGAAGGAAGGCGATTCGCTGCGCTCGCGCATCAAGCAGGTCGCGTCGGGCCGCTTCGGCGTGACGGCGGAGTACCTCGCGTCGGCCGACCAGATCCAGATCAAGATGGCGCAGGGCGCGAAGCCGGGCGAAGGCGGTCAGCTGCCGGGTCACAAGGTGTCGGACTACATCGGCAAGCTGCGGTACTCGGTGCCGGGCGTCGGCCTGATTTCGCCGCCGCCGCACCACGACATCTACTCGATCGAAGATCTGGCGCAGCTGATTCACGATCTGAAGAACGTGAACGCGTCGTCGAGCATCTCGGTGAAGCTCGTGTCGGAGTCGGGCGTCGGTACGGTTGCCGCGGGTGTCGCGAAGGCGAAGGCCGACCACGTCGTGATCGCCGGTCATGACGGCGGCACGGGGGCATCGCCGCTGTCGTCGATCAAGCATGCGGGCACGCCGTGGGAACTGGGTCTCGCCGAAACGCAGCAGACGCTGGTGCTGAACCGGCTGCGCGGCCGTATCCGCGTGCAGGCCGACGGTCAGATGAAGACCGGCCGCGACGTCGTGATCGGCGCGCTGCTCGGCGCTGACGAGTTCGGCTTCGCGACGGCGCCGCTCGTCGTCGAAGGCTGCATCATGATGCGCAAGTGCCATCTGAACACGTGCCCGGTCGGCGTCGCGACGCAAGATCCGGTGCTGCGCGCGAAGTTCCAGGGCCAGCCGGAACACGTCGTGAACTTCTTCTTCTTCATTGCGGAAGAGGCGCGCGAAATCATGGCGCAACTCGGTATCCGCAAGTTCGACGACCTGATCGGTCGCGCGGAACTGCTCGACACGAAGAAGGGTATCGAGCACTGGAAGGCGAAAGGCCTCGACTTCTCGCGTGTGTTCTACCAGCCGCAAGTGCCTGCGGAAGTCGCGCGCAAGCACGTCGACGTGCAGGATCACGGCCTCGACCGCGCGCTCGACCACACGCTGATCGAGAAGGCGAAGGCCGCGATCGAGAAAGGCGAGCACGTGTCGTTCATCCAGCCGGTGCGCAACGTGAACCGCACGGTCGGCGCGATGCTGTCGGGCACGATCGCGAAGAAGTACGGCCACGAAGGACTCGCGGACGACGCGATCCACATCCAGTTGAAGGGCACCGCGGGTCAGAGCTTCGGCGCGTTCCTCGCGAAGGGCATCACGCTGGATCTGGTCGGCGACGGCAACGACTACGTGGGCAAGGGCCTGTCGGGCGGCCGCATCATCATCCGTCCGACCAACGATTTCCGCGGCAAGTCGGAAGAGAACATCATCTGCGGCAACACGGTGATGTACGGCGCGATCGAAGGCGAAGCCTTCTTCCGCGGCGTGGCCGGCGAGCGATTCTGCGTGCGTAACTCGGGCGCGACGGCGGTCGTCGAAGGCACGGGCGACCACGGTTGCGAATACATGACGGGCGGCACGGTCGTCGTGCTCGGCGAGACGGGCCGTAACTTCGCGGCCGGTATGTCGGGCGGCATCGCGTACGTGTTCGATCCGGACGGCATGTTCGCGAGCAAGTGCAACAAGTCGATGGTCGCGCTCGAACCGGTGCTGCAACAGGCCGAACAGGAGCGCACGGTCGATCAGGGCGTGTGGCATCGCGGCACGACCGACGAAGCGCTGCTCAAGGGGCTCATCGAGCGTCACTTCCAGTTCACGGGCTCTCCGCGCGCGAAGGCGCTGCTCGAAAACTGGGACGCGGCACGCCGTCAGTTCGTGAAGGTGTTCCCGACCGAATACAAGCGCGCGCTCGGCGAACTCGCCGCGAAGAAGGCGAACAGCGAAGTGCTCGCCGCCTGAGCTGCCTTCACGGAAGTCAACTTTAGACGTACCCGCCGCGTTCCGACCAATCGACGCGCGGCGGGTCCAGATTACCCCTAGATACAGATAGAGAAGAGAACCACATGGGCAAGGCAACCGGTTTTCTCGAGTTCGAACGTCGCCACGAGACGTACGAGGCTCCGCTCACGCGTGTGAAGCACTACAAGGAATTCGTCGCGGCACTGACCGACGACGAAGCGAAGATTCAAGGCGCGCGTTGCATGGACTGCGGCATTCCGTTCTGCAACAGCGGCTGCCCGGTCAACAACATCATCCCGGACTTCAACGACCTGGTGTTCCGTCAGGACTGGAAGAACGCGATCGAAGTGCTGCATTCGACCAACAACTTCCCCGAGTTCACGGGCCGCATCTGCCCGGCACCGTGCGAAGCTGCGTGCACGCTCGGCATCAACGACGACCCGGTCGGCATCAAGTCGATCGAGCACGCGATCATCGACAAAGCCTGGACCGAAGGCTGGGTCGCGCCGCAAACGCCGAAGCACAAGACCGGCAAGAAGGTCGCCGTGGTCGGCTCGGGCCCCGCGGGTCTCGCGGCCGCGCAGCAGCTCGCGCGCGCCGGTCATGACGTGACCGTGTTCGAGAAGAACGACCGGATCGGCGGCCTGCTGCGTTATGGCATCCCCGACTTCAAACTGGAGAAGTGGCAGATCGACCGCCGCATGCGCCAGATGGAAGGCGAAGGCGTGACGTTCCGCACCAACGTGTTCATCGGCAAGCCGGACTCGCTGCCGGCGCACATCGGCAACACGGCGAAGGAAACCATCACGCCGGCCGAACTGAACGAACAGTTCGACGCGGTCGTGATCGCCGGTGGTTCCGAAACGCCGCGCGATCTGCCGGTGCCGGGCCGCGAGCTCGAAGGCGTGTATTACGCGATGGAATTCCTGCCGCAGCAGAACAAGGTCAACGCCGGCGACAAAGTGCCGAACCAGCTCGTCGCGAAGGGCAAGCACGTCGTCGTGATCGGCGGCGGCGATACCGGTTCCGACTGCGTGGGCACGTCGAACCGTCACGGCGCGAAGAGCGTCACGCAGTTCGAACTGCTGCCGCAGCCGCCGGAAGAAGAGAACAAGCCGCTCGTATGGCCGTACTGGCCGATCAAGCTGCGCACGTCGTCGTCGCATGAGGAAGGCTGCGAGCGCGACTGGGCGGTCGCGACCAAGCGTCTCGAAGGCAAGAACGGCAAGGTCGAGAAGCTGATCGCCGCGCGCGTCGAA
The DNA here is from genome assembly GCF_014397655.1 of Paraburkholderia sp. UCT31. Lineage (NCBI taxonomy): Bacteria > Pseudomonadati > Pseudomonadota > Betaproteobacteria > Burkholderiales > Burkholderiaceae > Paraburkholderia > Paraburkholderia sp. UCT31. The sequence goes on along the minus strand of NZ_VZQP01000020.1, from coordinate 69,329 downwards.
TGGAAGGACGGCAAAATGGTCGAAGTGCCGAACTCCGAATTCGAAATGAAGGCCGACCTCGTGCTGCTCGCGATGGGCTTCACGCAGCCGGTGTCGCCGGTGCTCGAAGCGTTCGGCGTCGACAAGGATGCGCGCGGCAACGTGCGCGCCACGACCGAGGGCGACAAGGCGTACTACACGTCGGTGAACAAGGTGTTCACGGCAGGCGACATGCGCCGTGGCCAGTCGCTCGTGGTGTGGGCGATTCGCGAAGGCCGTCAGTGCGCACGTTCGGTCGATGCGTTCCTGATGGGGCATTCGGAACTGCCGCGTTAAGCGTCTTCAGCCGGTGTACGTGCCTGGCGTTCCAGGCCGCGCGCGCCGGCCACGATTTGCAGGAAGACGTGGAGACGACAAGGCGCCCCATGAAGGGCACCTGTAGCGGGAAAGCAATGCAGTAAAAAAGAAACCGGGCTCGCCTGAAAGGGGGAGCCCGGTTTTCTTTTGCCTCGTCGCGGTGCGTTATGTCCGCCTCATTGGCGATAGCGCGCGAGCGTCAGACCGTCGAGATCGATCTCCGGTTTGCGCTGCGCGATCAGATCCGCGACCACGCGCGCCGAGCCCATCGACATCGCCCAGCCCGTCGAGCCGTGCCCGAGGTTCAGCCATAAGTTGTCGATGTTGCACGGGCCGAGCAGCGGCGCGCCATCGGGCGTCATCGGCCGGCGGCCGACCCAGAAGTGAGCGGAAGTCGGATTGGCCGCGTGCGGAAACCAGTCGCGCAGCACCGTGAGCAGCGTTTGCAGCGCCTGCTCGCGCAACGTCGTCTGGCGATTGCCGAGCTCCGCCGTACCCGCGATGCGCAAGTTGTTGCCGAAGCGCGTGATCGCCGTCTTCAGCGATTCGTCCATCAGTGCCGCCCGTGGCGCTTTTTCCTCGTCGGTCACAGGCAGCGTGGCCGAATAGCCCTTCACCGGATAGAGCGGCACCTTCACGCCGAGCGGCGCGAGCAGCGCCGCGCTATCAACGCCGAGCGCGACGACCACCGCGTCGGCCGGCAGCGTCTGCGCGCCCTGCTCGCTTTGAATACGCACGCCGCGCACCGTCGCTCCCTCGACATCGAGCGACGTGACGCGCGTGTCGAAGCGAAAGCTCACGCCATTGCGTTCGCAGATCGCGCGCAGTTCGCGGGTGAAGCGCGCGCAGTCGCCGGCTTCGTCGTCGGGCAGATAGAGGCCCGAGAACGGCGCCTGACGCGCCCAGTGCAGACCCGGCTCGATCTCCGCGCACTGCGCGGCGCTGACCTCCCGATGCACGATGCCCGCATCGCGCAGCACCGCGAGCGCCGGCTGCGCGAGTTCGACGTCGTACTCGCTGCGAAACAGTTGCAGATAGCCCTGGCTGCGGCCGTAGTCGAACGGATGACGGCCGCGGAATTCGTGCAGGCAAGCGCGGCTGTAGTACGCGATGCGCTGCATACGCTGCTTGTTCACGCGAAAGCGGTCGAGGTCGCACTCGCGCAGCCAGCGCGCGATCCAGCGCCATTGGGCCGGATCGAGCGTCGGCCGGAAGATCAGCGGCGAGGCCGGCTTGAACAGGTACTTGAGGATTTTCGCCGGCATGCCGGGCGCGGCCCATGGCGTCACGTAGCCCGGCGCGATCACGCCGGCGTTGCCGAAACTCGTGGACAGGGCGACGTCGGGTTCGCGCTCGATCACCGTCACGTCGCAGCCTTGCTGGCACAGATAAAAAGCAGTGGCGACGCCGATGACGCCGCCGCCGAGTACGATCGTTTTCATGATTGGGAACTGCGGTGTCAGACGATCTCAAGCGGCGGAGCCGGCCGCCCCCAGCACCTTGCCCTTCGTTTCCGGCAGGCACAACGCGGCGACGATCACGAGCAGATACCCCGAGCCCGCGACGATGCCCATCGCCTTCACGAGCGTCAGCGTCTGCGCGAAGGTGCCGACGAGTATCGGAAAGAACGAGCCGAGCCCGCGCCCGAGGTTGTAGCAGAAGCCTTGCCCCGAGCCGCGGATTTCGTTCGGATACAGCTCCGACAGATACGCGCCGATGCCCGCGAAAATCCCCTGCACGACGATGCCGAGCGGGAAGCCGAGCGCGAGCATCATCGTGTCGGTGATCGGCAGCATCGTGTAGACCATGCCGAGCACGAACGAGCCGACCGCGAACAGCACGAACGACGCGCGCCGGCCGATCCTGTCGCACAGAATCGCGCCGACGATATAGCCGGCGAACGAACCGACGATCAGCACGATCAGATAGCCGCTTGTATTGAACACCGACAGATGGCGCTCCGTCTTCAGATAGGTGGGCAGCCACGTCGTGATCGCGTAGTAGCCGCCGAGCATGCCGGTGCACAGCGCGCTGCCGAGCACAGTTGTCTTCAGATGCGCGGCTGAGAAGATCTGCATGAAGTGCGACGTGTTGATGCCGCTTTCGCGCGCGCGACGCGTCGCGAGAAAGATGTCGGGGTCGCTGACGTTGCGGCGGATATAGATGATCCATGCGGCGGGCAGCAGGCCAACCCAGAAGCACGCGCGCCACGCGTACTGTTCCGGCAGCAGCGCGAACGCCGCCCAGTAGACGATCGCCGCGGCCGCCCAGCCGAACGACCAGCTGCTCTGCACGGTGCCGACCGCCTTTGCGCGATGCTGTGGCGAGCGGATCGTCTCGGCCATCATGATCGTCACGACCGACCACTCACCGCCGAAGCCGATGCCCTGCAGCGTACGCGTGGCGAGCAACTGCCAGAACGACTGCGTGAAGCCGGACAGGAACGTGAAGATCGCGAAGGTGGCGATCGTCCATTGCAATACACGGATGCGGCCGTGGCGATCGGCAAGAATGCCGGCGAGCCAGCCGCCGATCGCCGACGAAATCAGCGAGCTGGTGGCGATCATGCCTGCTTCGCTTTTGCTCATGCCCCACGTCGCGATCAGCGTCGGAATGAGGAACGAGTAGATCATGAAGTCGAACGCGTCGATCGCGTATCCGCCGAAACCGGCGAATAGCGTGCGACGCTCGCGCGGGGTCAGCTCGGTGAACCATTGGAGAGAAGACATGTTTTGTTGTGGTCTCCAGGTTTCTTGTGCCTGCGGGGGCCGGATGGGAGGGTGTCCGTATTCTACGGGGATGCGGCGTCGTGAGGCCAGTTGGGGTCAAAAAGGGCGTGCGCGCGGTAACGGCCGATAAGGCACCGCAAGGGAACGGAAATCAGTGGGCCAACCGTCCCTCTTTTTTCTTACTAACCCCTACGATGTAACGCAAAACTTCCTGGTCAACGTTAAACTGCGTCTGCAGCCCCGGCTGCCCCACGCAATCCTCCTATACACCTGTCGCCCCCGATGTCCGTTACCGCGAAAAACCGTTCGCCTTTCCGCGCCCTTGCGAGCACGACCGTGCCCGTGGAGCGCGGCATGCCCGGCGAAGCGTCGGCGGCGCGGCGACGCTTTCTGAGGGGCTCGGCCGGTGCGATGCTGGCCGCGGGTTTCGGCAGCACGCTGCTGTCCGCCTGCGGCGGTAGTCTCGAAGCCGATCAGCCGGCTACGCCGCGGCTCGTGTCGGTCAGCAACTTCCGCGATGTCGGCGGCGCGGGTGCCGGCTATCTGACCGTCGACGGTAAACAGATGCGGCGCGGCGTGTTCTATCGCGCGAACGCGCTGACGCTGAGCGGCACCGACACGGCGACCGTCGACAAGCTCGGTATCGTGTCGGTCTACGACCTGCGCACGCCCGCCGAAATCGCACGCACCGCCGACGTGCTGCCGAGCGGCGCGACATCCTCGACGCTGAACGTGCTCGGCACGAACGACTTCGTCGCGCCCCCGGTCGATTCTCCCGTCGACGCCGTCGCGTTCATGCAGGCGCAGGCGCGCGCGTATGTGACGGGCGGCCCGCAGCGAGCCGCCTATGGCGCGCTGCTCGGCGCGCTCGCCGACGGCACGGGCGCGCAGCTATTCCACTCGAACGCGGGCAAGGATCGCGCGGGCTGGGTCGCGGCGCTGCTGCTCAGCATCGCCAACGTTCCGCTCGACGTGATCATGCAGGACTACCTGCTCAGCAACGTCTATCTCGCGCCATCGATCGCCGCGCAAACCACCACGCTGCGCGCGCAGGAAGGCGCGGCCATCGCGACGGCGAGAGCGCCATTGCTCGGCGTCGACGAGAATTATCTGCAGGCGGGCTTCGACCAGGTGCAGGCGAGCTACGGCACGATGGCGAGCTACCTGACGCAAGGCCTCGGTCTTTCCACGGCGACGGTCGACGCGCTGCGCAATCGGCTCGTGCATTGACGCGCTTCGCTGGCGCGCTTTGGTGGCCTTCCTTACAGCGCAAAAAAAAAGTCCGCCGCAGAGGTGCGGGCGGACCGGGAAGGGCTGCATCGAGGTTGCCGGGGGTGACTATAAGGCCGCACCCCGCGCGACAGTCGATGCGGTAAGGGCAGGTAAGTGTCCGGTGCGCGCCGCGTTTGCCTGCGAGCATCCTTACGACAGCGCCGGGTCCACCGGCAATTCGATCCGTACTTCGAGCCCACCCTGCGCGTGATTTCGCACGAGGCAGCGTCCACCGCGATCGTGCGCGAGCCGCGCGACGATCGCGAGACCGAGCCCGCAATGGCCTTCGCCGCCGCGCGCGGCGTCGAGCCGCACGAACGGCTTCATCGCCGCGGCAATGCGGTCGTCGGGAATGCCGGCGCCGTGGTCGCGCACGCTGATCGTCCAATGACGGTCGCTGTACGCGGTCGAGATTTCCACCGGCGGCATGCCGTGTTCGAGCGCGTTGTCGACGAGGTTCGTCACGAGCCGGTCGAGCAGCGTGCGCGGCAGCGTGAACGAGGGGCCGGCGCGCAGATCGAGCGCGAACAGCGGGGTTTCGGCGGGGTCCGCCGCTTCGGCGGTTTCAGCGGCCTCCGCGTAATCGCCCGAGGAAAACTGCTCGCGCAAGAACTCGTCGACTTCCACGGGCGGTCCGGCGTCCGCCGATTGGCCCGCGAATTCGAGGAACTGCTGGACGATGTTGGTCAGGGAATCGACGTCGCGGATCAGGCCCGCGCGCTCGTTTTCGTCGACCAGCACGCTTGCGCGCAGCTTCAGGCGCGTGAGCGGCGCCTTCAGATCGTGCGCGACGCCGGCGAGCATCACCGCCTGGTCGTCGCCGGCTTCGTTCAGGCGCCGCATCATGTCGTTGAATGAGCCGATCAGCTCACGCAGCTCGCGCGGTCCCTGCACCGGCACGGGTTGGGGCCGGCCGCCCGAGCCGAACGCGCGCGACGCATCGGCCACGCGCGACAACGGCCGTTGCATCTGCCACACCGCGAACAACGACAGGATCAGCCCGGCGACCAGCATCGACACCGATTCGATCAGAAAGCGCGGCGGCGGCGGCAGGTCGACCGGCACGACGACCCAGTTCGACTTGCCCGGGACCAGCACCCACAGTTGCGGCGGACGCAGATCGTCGACGGCGATCTGCGTGCCGGCCGGCAGGTTCTCACGCAGGTGCCGGCTCAGTTCGACCACCATATGCTCGTGCGGCTCGCGCAGATGCACGCTGGTCGGCATGTTCCAGGTGGGCACCAGATGCACGCGCATCGCCGGCGCGAGCGCGGCGCCCTTGATCGGCTCGCCGTTGATCGCCTGCAGCACGAGCAGAATGCCGCGCGCGAAGCCGTCGATTTCGTGGCGCGGCGGCTGCATCGTCACCAGCACGAACCAGCTCGCCTGAATCGCGAACAGCACCGCCGCCGACAGCAACGCCATTCTGCCGAACAGCGTGTTCAGCGGATTTCTCATGCGCTCGGGGCGGCCCCGTCCTCGAAGGGTGTGCCGTTGGCGTCGGGCACGAACACGTAGCCCTTGCCGCGCACCGTTTGCACGTAGCACGGGTTCGACGGGTCGTCCTCGATCACGCGGCGCAGGCGCCAGATCGGTACGTCGAGGCTACGGTCGCGGAACGCGAGGTTGTCGCGATGCACGAGATCGTGAATCAGCACGCGCGACAGCACCTTGTACGGATTGTTGACGAAGATCTTCAGCAGCGCGAATTCGCTGTCGCGCAGCGGCAGCTTGGCGTCGTCGCGGGTCAGCGAGCGCGTGGCGAAGTCCAGTTCGAATGGACCGAAGCGATAGCGCTTGCGTGCTTCGGGCGCGCTCGTGGTGGACGGCCCGCGCCGGCGCAACACGGTCTGGATCCGCACGAGCAGTTCGCGCGGATCGAACGGCTTGATCAGATAGTCGTCCGCGCCGAGCGACAGGCCGACGATGCGGTCGGCCACCGTGCCGCGCGCGGTCACGAAGATCACCGGGATGTCGTCGCCGGCGGTGCGCAACGCGGTGAGCGCGCGCAGGCCGTCGGTGTTCGGCATCATGATGTCGAGCACGACGACCGACGGCCGCTCACGCTCGAGACGACGCTGCAAATGGGTGCCGTCATGCAGCACGGACGCATCGAAGCCGTTCGACTGCAGAAACTTGCAAAGCAGATCGCGTACGACCGGATCGTCGTCGACGATAAGGACCTGTGGATTCATGGCGAAATTCTAGACTGGCCCGCCCGACGCGCGACCGGGCATTTCCTTACCAACGCTTACTGTGCGCCGCTCGGTGCTGGCGGGCTCGCGCCGGGGGCGGATCAGCGAAGGTGCAGCGCTTACTTTAGCACTGCCTGATCCGGCTCTGCGCGACGACAGGCACGCGATGACAACAGTTGGCAAGCACTCGAAAGCTCTCGCAAGCCCACGGAACGGATCGTAACAACAGCGCGAAAGCGTGCTTTGCTTCGCCCATCGTCGGCACCCGCGCGGCGCGATGATTCGTTCCGCAGCAAGTCGCGCCGCACGCCGAACGAGGCCCGCTGCCTCGGACGACGGCGCGCGGCGTTCAACCGATACCGGTGCGCAATGCGCGCCTTCGCGAGGTCCATCATGACGATCCAAAATACGCTCGGTTCCACGCCTTTCTCCTCGCTGGCAAATAAGCCGGCCACGGAGAAGTCCGCCAGTTCAAGCTCCACGGGCGCAGCGGCGAAATCGCAGCAGAGCGCCGGGCTCGGGCAGCCTGCACTGCCTGCGCCGGGCACGGGGCTCATCGGCCATCTGGTCAACACGACTGCGTGAATCGGCGAGGTCCGCGTGCCGTTATCCAGAACTACTGAGCAGCGGCGGCGCGCCGTGGCGTGGCTCGTTGCCGGCGCGCTGCTGTTGCCGCTCGGCGGCTGCGGCGCCGCGGCGCTGCCGTGCCGGGTCACGGCGGCGACCCTGAAAGTGCTGCCGGTGGTCGGCCATGCGGCGGCGACGCCGTTCGACATGTGCGCTTCCGCGATCGATTGAATCATGACGCTTACCCGGGTGGTTGGTGCACTGATGCTGCTCGGCGGCGTGCTGTCGTGCGCCGCGCATGCACAGCTCGTCGCGCGCAGTGCGAAGGCGGCCAGCGCGGCATCGAATAGCGTCGTCACCGACACGCGGCGGCGCTCGCCGGACGCGCCGTTTTCGTTTCGCGGCGTCGCGCTCGGCATCACGATCGACGAATTCCGCGCGGGCTCGACCGTGCGCGCGACGCCGGTCGGCAGCGTGCCGATCTGCGAGACGGACGTGCAGGCCGGAGCGCTCGGCATGCGGCTGAAGTCGCACGATAGCCTGAGCGTCGCGTGCCGCTGGGCGCATCGCGATGATGAACGCTGGGCGGTGTCGCAGGCCGTGGTCGATGGTGCGCCGGCGCTCGAACACGTGATGCGCTTCGCGCGCATCGACGGGCAGGGCGCGCTGCGTCTCTACGAGATGTCGTTCGTGATCGACGAGCTGACCGCGGAGGATCTGCGCGACGCGCTCGAGGATCGTTACGGGCCGCCGCGTCTCGCGACGCGCAACGCGGCGGCGCCGGGGGCGATGCCGATGTACGTATGGGAGAACGCGGTGAGTTCGATCACGCTGTGCTTTCTGCCCGGCAGCCGCAACGGCACGCTCACGTATCTGCTGAAGGGCTCGGATGCGTGGATGAAAGCGCTCGTGCGGCAATGGCAGGCGAGCGGCGCCGATGCGGGCTGACGTGGGCTGACGATTGCCAGGCAACCCTGATTACCGGTGCGATCCCAACGCCGAAACCGGGCGGTGTCCGGATAGGCCGCCTCACTTCGACTCCTTTCATCCTTTCCGCCACGGAGCCAGCATGACCGCGCTACGTCTCACCCTCGTGCTCGGCGCCGCGAGCTGTCTCGCGGCCTGTTCGAGCGCGCAGACCAGGTCGATCGTCGAAACGCCGATGGCGCCGCCGCTCGCGTCCGCGCCGTTGAACGTCAACACGCAAGGCGCGATCTATCAGGCCGGCGCGCCGCTGCTGCTGTATGAGACGCCGCGCGCGCAGCACGTCGGCGACGTGCTGACGATCCGGCTGTCGGAATCATATAGCGGCAACAACAGCGCAAGCGCGTCGGCGAACCGCACGAGCAGCATCACCGCGACTGCCGCGGATCAATCGACGAATGCCGCCGCGCGACTCGCCAAACTGTTCAACATCGGCTCTGCCAGCACCGACTACAAAGGGCAAGGCAATCTGAGCGACATCAGCGACATGACGGGCACGCTAGCCGTGACCGTGATCGGCACGGTGTCGGGCGGCAATCTCGTCGTGTCAGGCGAGAAGGTGATCGCGATGAGCGGGACCCGCGACCGTCTTCGACTCTCGGGCATCGTCAATCCCAAGGACATCGAAGCAGGCAATTACGTCGCGTCGAGCAAGGTCGCGAACGCGCGCATCGAGCAGGCGGGCCTCGGCATGGTCAACGATGCGACGACGATGGGCTGGCTGCAGAGGATGTTTCTGAGTGTGCTGACGTTTTGACCGTCAGCCGGGTCAGCGCGGTGCGCGCGACACCGCGCTGCGCGTTACGTGCGACGCGTGGGCCGCATCAACCGGCTTCGACCATCAGGCGCCGCTAACCGAGCGGCGGCGCAAGCCCGCGTTCGGCCGCGCCGATCTCGCCGTCCGGCACGAACACGTAGCCGCGTCCCCACACCGTCTGCACGTAGCGCGGTTCCGACGGGTCCACTTCGATCAATCGACGCAAGCGCCAGATCGAAACGTCGAGACTGCGGTTGCGATGCGCTTCGCTATTGCCGTGCAGTTTTTCGAGCAGTTGCGCGCGCGTGAGCACGGTCATCGCATGCGTGACGAACACCTTCAGCATCGCGAATTCGCTCGAACGCAGCGTGATGCGTTCGCCGTCGCGGCGCAGTTCGCGCGCGGGGAAGTTCACTTCGAAGCGGCCGAAATGATAGGGCGCGCGCTGTTCGGGCGCGCCCGGCGCGATCGAGCCGCGACGCCGCAGCACGGTGCGAATCCGCGCGACGAGCTCGCTCGGTTCGAAAGGCTTGCCGAGATAGTCGTCGGCGCCGAGTTCGAGGCCGATCACGCGATCGATCGGATCGGCGCGCGCGGTCAGCAGGATCACGGGAATGTCGTCGCCGGCGACACGCAAGGCGCGCAGCGCGCTGATGCCGTCGAGCTCCGGCATCATGATGTCGAGCACGACGAGCGCGGGACGCTCCTGTTGCAATCTGCGCTGCAACGCCAAGCCATTTTCCAGCATGGCGACCTTGAAGCCGCGGCCGTGCAGATATTCGCTGACGAGCTCGCGTACGACGGGATCGTCATCGACGATCAGGATGGTCTGGTTCATTCAGGTCATCTTAGTGATGCGCACGGGCCGCGCAAAGCGTATACCGCTTTCCAATCCTTTCCCGTGTAAGGCGCTGCAAGCGAAAGCAAGGCCGCGAGCACTCAGTGGGGCGGCGGGAAGGCCTGCGAGGTTTGCAGGGTCTGCTGTTGCTGCGCTTGACGCGGGAAATCGGTCCGATCGACCACCATCCGCTCGATCAGTCCGCCGAGCTTGACCGAGGCCGACGAAAAACGGTCGGCGTTCAGGCCGCCGGTCTGATAGCGCGCGGTGACCAGAATGCGGCCACTCTGGATCAGCGTCAGATCGATGATCGACAGGTACTGGATCGATTCGTCGCTGAACGAGCGGCGGCCATAGTCGATCGCGGCGTTGTAGACGAGCCGCGCTTCGCAGCCGGCCGGCGAGGTGCCCGGATTGTAGACGTCCGAACGAATACCGCGCCGCTCGAGCGCGAGCTGCAGCGCCGGCACGAAATCGCCGACCGACACTGTCGGGTTCACTTCGATGCAGACCTGCTGCAAATCCGCGGGCCGGCCGTTGACGAAGGTCGGCGACGAGTAGTTCGACGCGATCGCGTAGCCGGCCTGGATGACGGAGCCGGTGGCGTCGGCGGCCTGGATCAGCGTCCAGGCGCAGCCGTCGAGCGCGAGCGTCAGCGTCGCGGCGAAGGCGGCGAGGGCGCAACGACGCCGGCATATCAGCGAGGCGACCAGACACAGGCGCGAATGCTTGGTTGCCGCTGGCGCGCGCACGGTCGGCGACGAGGTCATGAGGCAGCGCCCGATTCCGGTCACGAAATGCGATGGAGCATCAAAAGCAGCGACGGCCGCGCGCTCAGCGCGTCACGCGCAGTCGCAGTTCGTTCTGACCTTGCACGCTCGCGGTGACGTTCATGCGGCGGGCGTCGGTGGTCACGACGAAATGCTGGCGCACGGGTGTGTTGACGTCGTGCACGACGCGCGGAAAGCAGGCGGCGATGTCGGCGCCGAGTTCTTCGAGCGGATCGTTGATGACGCCGTCGGCTTGCCAGTGCGCGCGCCAGTGGCAGTCGTACGCGTGCGTGCTGGCGCGGCAATCGTCGGGATGGGAGACGCCCGGCAGTTGCGCGGCGGCCTCGCCCGGCAGTCGCCGGAAATCGCTCGCATCGACGATGTGCGTGAGCGCCGCGCAGATATCGGCGGGTTGGTTCGGCCCGGTCGTTTGCGCAGCATCGACGGCGTTCGTGAGCAGCAGCGCCGCGCCGCAGGCGAGCGCGATGCGCGGGAGCAAAGACGGGAGCAAAGGTGAAACACGGCGAGCGAATGACATGGGCGAGGAGTCCGAAGAGCGGTTGCGATGAAAGACGTGACTGACATCAACGACGGCCGGCGCATGGCGCGGCCCGTACGACTATCGTCGCTGCTCGCAGGCATTTTCAAAGCGCGGAACAGCTTGCGCGCTCCGCAAATGCTTCCGAACTCTTCTCGTGTCTTTCCGGATGTTGCGCCCGGAGGTGCCGGCGCGCAGGCGAGGCTTAACCGAGCGTCAAGCCGCCATCGATGTGAATCACCTGGCCGGTGATGTGGCGTGCCGCGTCGGACAGCAGGAATGCGATCAGCGCGGCGACGTCGTCCGGTTCGGCGACGTGACCGAGCGGCGTGGCTTCGGCGGCGTGCGCCCACACGGCCGCGTTGTCCGCGCTTGGGCCGCGATCCTTGCGCGTGTAGCCCGGCGCCACGCAATTGACGGTCACGCCGAGCGGCGCGAGCTCCGCGGCCGCCGTTTTCGCAAGCGCTTCGAGTGCCGCTTTCGCGGCCGCCGTCGCGGCGAATGGCGCATCCGCGCGATAGCGATGCGCGACGAACGAACTCAAGGCGACCACGCGACCGCGCTTCGATGTTTCGAGCGCGGGCATCGCGCGCCGCACGAGCGCGGCGAAGGCGGCTGGCATCGCGGCGAAGGCGGCGCCGAAGGTGTCGGGATCGAGCGCGGCCAGCGTTTGGCGCTGCGCATGGCCGGCGTTCGCGACCAGTTGATCGAGCGCGCCGAAGCTCGCGAGCGTCTGATGGATCACGTGCTCCGCCGCGCCGCGCTCGGCGAGGTCGCCGAACACGGTCGCGCAGCGTGCGCCGCTTGCCGTGCAGTCGGCGGCAACCTGCACGAGCCGTCGACGGGAGGCGTCGTCTGCGCCGCGCGCGTGCAGCATCAACGACGTATGCGGCGCCGCGAGGCGCCGTGCGAGCGCCGCGCCGATGCCGGAACCGGCGCCGGTGATCAGCACGATGCGAGCGGCGGTGCCGTGCGCTTCGCTGACGTGAGCGCCGCTCGCGTCGCTCACGCCGCTACCGCTTCGACAGAACGCTCGACGTCGAGCGTTTCGTCATGGAACGCTGCGAGCGATTCGCGATGCGCGACGCTGACGATCGCAGCCTTCGGCAACCGCTCGGTGAACAGCCGATAGAGCCGCGACTCGTTTTCCGCGTCGAGCGCGCTGGTCGCTTCGTCGAGGAACAGGTAGTCCGGCTTGTGCAGCAGCACGCGCGCGGCGGCGAAGCGCTGCTGCTCACCCGGCGACAGCACGCGAGTCCAGTGCGCCGCTTCCTGCAGACGGTCCGCGTATTCCGACAGATGGCAGGTGATGAGCGCGTCGCGACATTCGTCGTCGCTATATGTGTCCGCCGCCGACGGATACGCGAGCGCCGCCTTCAGCGTGCCGATCGGCATGTAGCTGACCTGCGGGATGAACATCATGCGCGCGTTGACCGGTGCGTCGATCGAGCCGTCGCCGAACGGCCACAGGCCCGCGAGCGCGCGCATCAGCGTGCTCTTGCCGGCGCCCGACGGACCGCGCACGAGCCAGCGCGAGCCCGGCCGGATCGCGATATCGCGGATGCGCGACAGTGGGTTGCCATTGGGCAGCGCGAGCTGGAGGCTGTCGGTGGTAAGCGTGTTGCTGTCGACGAAATGCAGATTGATGCCGCCATGTTCCGTGGCCGGCGACACCGATTCCTTCAGACGCGGCGAATGCACGACGCGCTTGAATTCGCGCAACCGGTTCACGGTCGCGCGCCATTCGACGAGGCTCGTATAACTGTTGATGAACCACGAGAACGAATCGCTGACCGTGCCGAACGCGCTCGAAATCTGCATCAGCACGCCGAACGTGAACGCGCCCGCGAAGTAGCGCGGCGAGGCGACGACGATCGGGAAAATGATCGCGATCTGACCGTAGAAGCTCAGCACGAAGGTCAGGCGCTTCGTGTACTTCATCACCTGCCACCAGTTGTCGCGGATGCGGCCGAACAGCGTGCGCGCGTTCGTCTTCTCGGTTTCCATGCCGTTGTAGAACGCGATCTGCTCGGCATTCTCACGCAGCCGGATCAAGCCGAAACGGAAATCGGCCTCGACTTTCTGCGCCTGATAGTTGATCGACACGAGCGGATGGCCGACCTTCTGCGTGATGAGCGAGCCGACCACCGCATACAGCGCGGCGGCCCACACCATGTAGCCGGGGATCTGCAGCGGCATGCCGCCGAGCGAGATGCTCAACGCGCCCGCGAGCGACCACAGGATCGTGATGAACGACACGAGCGTGACGACGGTCGACAGCAGATCGAGCGTCAGCGACAGCGTGGTGGTCGCGAACGACTGCAGGTCGTCGCTGATCCGCTGGTCGGGGTTGTCGGCGAGGCGGTCGCGCTCGATGCGGTAGAACGCGCTGTCGTCGAGCCACTCGTTCAGGTAGCGGGTGGTCAGCCACTGGCGCCAGCGGAAGCCGAGCATCTGGCGCAGATAGCGTCCATACACGGCGAGGATGATGAAACCGAACGCGAGTCCGGTAAAGATCATCAGCAGGTGCGGGAAGTCGTGGACGTTCTTCGCCTGCAGCGCGTTGTAGAAGTCCCTGCTCCAGCTATTCAGGCGCACGTTGATCCAGACGACGAGCAGGTTCATCACGATGATCGTGACGAGCAGCCCCCACGCGATGCCTCGTTCCTCGGAAACCCAGTAGGGCTTGATCAGGGTCCACGCGGAGACCTTTTCGTCGGGCGGCAGCGCAGGGCTGGCGGAAGTATGTGGTGTCATGAGCGTCCTGATGAAGTGCTGACCCGAAGTGCCATTCCGGCGTACGGGTCCAATCTGGTTGACCCATGTCGGGCGATCCCGCGAACTGCGGGCCCCTTTGCGAGGGCGTGGCTGCCGCGGGTCTGCGATACCTGGCCGGGCATCGCGCCATCACGCTCGATGAACGCGAGTCCGGACTGGCGCCCGATTCTGGCGTGACGCCCTTAAGCGAAAATTAATTTTCGGGGCCGGCATCCGCTGGGGTGCCGCCGCCACGCATGCGGCCACGAGCGCCGCGCGCGCCGCGTTTTTGCGGCACCGGTCACGGCATTGTGCCAGAGCGCCGGGCCGCTTCGCACCGGCATCTCGATAGACGGCGCCAGATCAAAATCGGGTTGGCGACCGCGGAGCGCTGGTTTGCGGGCGCCGCGCCTTTTATGGTCTAATGACCTTCGACGAAACAGGGGTGCTTCGCCCACAGGCGGCATGACTTTCATGCCGGGGCGGCGAGGCTGAGAGAGACCCTTTGCACCCGATCCGGGTAATACCGGCGCGGGAAGTTTCCGGAAGCAACCGTCTTCCATTCCCCGCCGGGCGGCGAGCGCAGCTCACATGTGCACGTCGTGACCGGCCGGCTTCACCCGCCGGTTTCGTCCTGGGTACGTGCGTTTTTGGCCGTACGGAAAGGACTCGATGACCGCCTATTCTTCAGACATGCATTTTTCCCTTCGTCACGCCGCCTCGGGCGAGCCGTGCCGTTTTGGTTTTGCCCACCGCAGTCGAACGGAGCGCGCGCGATGAACCGTCCCGCCCGACCCGATTTCGCCGTGCTCGGCGGCGGCCTGTGCGGCCGCCTGGTCGCGTGGCGCCTCGCTGGCGACGGGCATCGCGTGGCGCTCTACGAGCGCGGCGATGCCACCGGTTCGCAGGCTGCCGCGTGGGTCGCCGCCGCGATGCTCGCGCCGCTGGCAGAGGCCGCGAGCGCCGAGCTGCTGATCACGCGGCTTGGCGCGAGTTCGCTCGAAAGCTGGCCGCGCGTGCTTGCCGAACTGCCGGAGCCGGTGTTTTTCCAGCGCAACGGCACGCTCGTCGTCTGGCATCACGCGGATCGCACCGAGGCGCCGCTATTCGAGCGGCGCGTGCGTGCGAACGCGCCGGCCGAGTTGCTCGACGGCGGCTTCGTCGCGTTGGCGGGCGCGCAGCTCGGCGCCGCCGAACCCGCGTTGGCCGGCCGCTTCAGCCAAGGCTGGCTGCTGCCGCGAGAAGGCCAGCTCGACAACCGCCAGGTGTTGTCCGCGCTTGCGGCCGGGCTTGCCGAGCGCGGCGTCGACACGCACTGGAACACGCCGATCGACGACGCATCGCTGCCCGAGGCCGGCATCACCATCGATTGCCGCGGGCTCGGCGCGAAGCCGGTGCTGCCGACGCTGCGCGGCATCCGCGGCGAAGTTGCGCGCGTGCATGCGCCTCACCTGCAGCTGACGCGCCCGGTGCGGCTACTGCATCCGCGTTACCCGCTGTATATCGCGCCGAAGCAGAACGGCCTCTACGTGATCGGCGCGACCGAGGTGGAGGGCGAGGACATGTCGCCCGTCAGCGTGCGTTCGGCGCTCGAGTTGCTGAGCGCGGCGTTTTCGGTGCACCCGGGCTTCGGCGAGGCGCGCATTCTCGAGCTGAATTCGCAGTGCCGGCCGACCTTGCCCGATCATCGTCCCGCGCTGCTGTGGGACGGCGCGCGCACGCTGCGCGTGAACGGCCTGTACCGGCACGGCTACATGATCGCGCCCGAAGTCGCCGACGAAGCCGTGCGCTTCGCGAGCGCGCTGCTCGACGGCCGCGTCGGTGATGCCGACGCATTCGCCGGCTGGCGGCGCGACTCACGCTGGAGCGAGCTGTTCCAGCAGCATTTCGCGCGCGAGCCGGCCCGAGCGTAGCGGCCAACGTGCCGCGCGCGATGCCGCTTGCGCCATCGATTGAACCGTATTCGAACACCATGGACATTCATATCAATCAGAAGCCGTTGTCGTTGCCCGAGGGCGCGACTGTCGCCGATGCGCTCGCCGCCTTTGGCGCGCGTCCGCCGTTCGCGGTCGCGCTCAACGGCGATTTCGTCGCGCGTGCGCAGCATGCGGCGCGCGCGTTGCAAACGGGCGACCGGCTCGACGTCGTGCAACCGGTCGCGGGCGGCTGAGCGCGACCGCGCCAGCCTCTCGCTTACCGAACGCAACAACCGTCGCCGAAAACCCATTGCCGCAACGCGGTCGGTTCTAGCCGCGAGGGCAAACCAGGATGATGCAAATGACTTCTCACGAGACCGCCGACGCGCTGACGCTATACGGTCAAACTTTTGCAAGCCGCGTGCTGCTCGGCACATCGCGCTATCCGTCGCTGCAATCGCTGTCCGATTCGATCGACGCCGCGCGCCCCGGCATGGTGACGGTCGCGCTGCGCCGTCAGATGAACGAGGGCCACGCCGAAGCCGGCTTCTTCGATCTGCTCAAGCGCCATGGCGTGCCGCTCTTGCCGAACACGGCGGGTTGCCTGAGCGTCGGTGAAGCGGTGACGACCGCGCACATGGCGCGCGAAATCTTCGAGACCGAGTGGATCAAGCTCGAACTGATCGGCGACGACTACACACTGCAGCCCGACCCGGTCGGCCTGATCGAAGCCGCCGCGCGGCTCGTCAAGGATGGCTTCAAGGTGCTGCCGTACTGCACCGAAGATCTGGTGATCGGCCGCCGTCTGCTCGACGCCGGCTGCGAGGCGCTGATGCCGTGGGGCGCGCCGATCGGCACCGGCAAGGGCGTGATCAATCCATACGGGCTGCGCGTGTTGCGCGAGCGGCTGCCGGACGTGCCGCTGATCGTCGACGCCGGGCTCGGCGTGCCGTCGCATGCGGCCCAGGTGATGGAGTGGGGCTTCGACGGCGTGCTGCTGAACACGGCCGTGTCGCAGGCGACGCACCCCGACGCGATGGCGCGCGCGTTCGCGCTGGGCGTCGAGGCGGGTCGGCAAGCGTATCTCGCGGGCCCGATGGCCGAGCGCGAGAGCGCGCACGCGAGCACGCCGGTGGTCGGCATGCCGTTCTGGCATCAGGATGGAGGTGCCGCATGACTCAGTCGTTGACGCTGAAGGACCGCGATCTGTTCTGGCCGACGGCCGACGAACTCATCGAAGCCGCCGAGCGCATCCGCGCCCGTCTCGGCGACTGGCCGCCGACGCACGCGCCGTGGCGCATCTGCCTGATCGCACCCGACGAACCGAACGGTGGCGACCTGATCGTGACCGCCGACGCACAGCAGCACGGCGAGCAAATCGCGCGCTGGCTGACGCGGGGTGCGGGCGTGATCGTCGCCGCGGAAAACCACGCGACGCTGCATCTGGGCGGCGAGAAGTATGGCCTCGAAGGCCATCTGGCGGAAGACTGGATTCCCGCGCTTGCCGCGTTCCTCGACTGCGGTTTCGATCCGCGCGACGCGCTGGTGCTCGCGCTCGCGTGGCGCGATGGCGACGAGACCCGCGCCGACGATGCTTTCCCGGCCGACCTCGCTCGCTTTCCGCGCCTTACCGAGCTGCCGGCGGCACCCGCCAAGGCGTTCCCGCGCTGCCCGGCAAGGCTCGGCCTGTATCCGGTGTTGCCGACCGCGGACTGGGTCGAACGGGTGGTCGGCTTCGGCGTGAAGACGGTGCAGTTGCGCCGCAAGT
This sequence comes from Paraburkholderia sp. UCT31, assembly GCF_014397655.1. Taxonomy (NCBI): domain Bacteria; kingdom Pseudomonadati; phylum Pseudomonadota; class Betaproteobacteria; order Burkholderiales; family Burkholderiaceae; genus Paraburkholderia; species Paraburkholderia sp. UCT31. The sequence continues at coordinate 51,902 of NZ_VZQP01000020.1, read as the reverse complement.
CGGCCGAACCCGCCGACGAGCTGAAGCGCGAAATCGCGCGCTGCGTGGCGGCCGGCCGCGCGCACGACGCGCAGGTGTTCATCAACGATCACTGGCAGGCGGCGCTCGAGGCGGGCGCGTACGGCGTGCACCTCGGCCAGGAAGACGTGCATACCGCGGATCTGTCCGCGCTGGCTGACGCGGGCATCCGCCTGGGCCTGTCCACTCACGGCTTCTACGAGATGCTGAAGGCGCTGCATTTCCGGCCGAGCTACATTGCATTGGGCGCCGTGTTCCCGACCACGACCAAGGTCATGCCGACCGCGCCGCAGGGCTTGCGCCGCCTCGCACGCTATGTGCGGCTGCTCGATGGCGTGCTGCCGCTCGTCGCGATCGGCGGGATCGATCTGCAGGTGCTGCCGGACGTGCTCGCGACCGGTGTCGGCTGCGCGGCCGTGGTGCGCGCGGTGACGGAAGCGGCCGACCCGGCCGCCGCCTTGTCTGCGCTGCAACACACGTTTACGCAATAATCGTCAGGCATAGTCAAGGAACGGGGCACCTCACGGCAGCTTTTGCACGATGGCCCTATAATTCGGCCTTCTCTGTAAAAGGATCGTCAGTTTGGTGCCTTCCTATCCCGAGACCTTACTCGAGCTGCGCGACGTCGACTTCGGTTACGGCGACCGGCTCGTCCTGTCGAATCTGAATCTGCGCTTTCGTCGCGGTCAGGTCGTCGCGGTCATGGGCGGCTCGGGTTGCGGCAAGACCACGGTGCTGCGGCTGATCGGCGGCCTCGTGCGCGCCCAGCGCGGCCAGGTGCTGTTCCATGGCGAGGACATCGGCGAGCAGACGCGCGAAGGCCTTTACGCGCTGCGCCGCAAGATGGGCATGCTGTTCCAGTTCGGCGCGCTGTTCACCGACATGTCGGTGTTCGAAAACGTCGCCTTCTCGCTGCGCGAGCACACCGATCTCCCCGAAGAACTGCTGCGCGACCTCGTGCTGATGAAGCTCAACGCGGTCGGCCTGCGCGGCGCGCGCGACCTGCTGCCGTCCGAGATTTCCGGCGGCATGGCGCGGCGCGTGGCGCTCGCGCGCGCAATCGCGCTCGACCCCGAACTGATGATGTACGACGAGCCGTTCGCCGGTCTCGACCCGATCTCGCTCGGCATCACCGCGAACCTGATCCGCACGCTGAACCGGGCGCTCGGCGCCACGTCGATTCTCGTCACGCACGACGTGCCGGAATCATTCGCGATCGCCGACTACGTGTACTTCCTGTCCAACGGCGGTGCGCTTGCCGAGGGCACGCCCGACGAACTGCGCGCGTCGACCGATCCGACCGTGCGGCAGTTCATCGACGGCGCGCCGGACGGCCCGTTCAGATTCCACTATCCGGCGCAGACGCCGCTCGAGGCGGACTTCGGCATGGGCGGAGGCCAGTCATGATCAGTACGATCGGGCGCTCGGTCATCACCGGGCTCGGCACCGCCGGCTACGCGACGCGCTTCTTCCTGCGGCTCGTGCTCGAATTTTTCCCGCTGCTGCGCCGCCCGCGTCTTGTCACGAAGCAGATCCACTTCGTCGGTAATTATTCGCTCGTGATCATCGCGGTGTCGGGGCTGTTCGTCGGCTTCGTGCTCGGGCTGCAGGGCTATTACACGCTGAACCGTTATGGCTCCGAGCAGGCGCTCGGGTTGCTGGTCGCGCTGTCGCTCGTGCGCGAGCTCGGGCCGGTCGTGACCGCGCTGCTGTTCGCCGGGCGCGCGGGCACGTCGCTGACGGCCGAAATCGGCCTGATGAAGGCGGGCGAGCAGCTCACCGCGATGGAAATGATGGCCGTCGATCCGGTCAAGGTCGTGATCGCGCCGCGCCTGTGGGCCGGCATCGTGTCGATGCCGATCCTCGCCGCGATCTTCAGCGCGGTCGGCGTTCTGGGCGGTTACGTGGTGGGCGTGCTGCTGATCGGCGTCGATGCCGGCGCGTTCTGGTCGCAGATGCAAAGCGGCGTCGACGTGTGGCGCGATGTCGGCGCCGGGGTCGTCAAGAGTGTGGTGTTCGGCCTCGCGGTGACCTTCGTTGCGCTGTTTCAGGGCTACGAGGCGAAGCCGACGCCGGAAGGCGTGTCGCGCGCGACGACCCGCACGGTCGTGTACGCGTCGCTCGCGGTGCTCGGGCTCGATTTCCTGCTGACCGCACTAATGTTCAGCTAAGACCGCGCAGCATGCCGGCTGCCGGCGGTGCATGATGCGCCGCGCACGGCGGGAGGTGGCGGCGGCGCGGCGGATTCACTTTGGGATGACGATGAAAAAGAATGTTCTCGACTTCTGGGTCGGCCTGTTCGTGGTGCTGGGTTTCGTGGCGTTGCTGTTTCTTGCGCTGAAGGCCGGCAATATGAGCTCGTTGTCGTTCCAGGCAACCTACCCGGTCAAGCTGAAGTTCGACAACATCGGCGGGCTGAAGCCACGCGCGCCGGTGAAGAGCGCCGGCGTGACGGTCGGCCGGGTCGCGTCGATCGGCTTCGACAGCAACACCTACCAGGCGCTCGTCACGATCGATATCGACAAGCAATATCAGTTTCCGAGGGACACTTCGGCGAAGATCCTGACCTCGGGTCTGCTCGGCGAGCAGTACATCGGGCTCGAGCCGGGCGGCGACTCGGAAATGCTGAAGGCCGGCGATACGATCTCGATGACGCAATCGGCGATCGTGCTGGAAAACCTGATCGGCCAGTTCCTGTATAGCAAGGCCGCGGATTCCGGCGCGGCGAAGCCCGCCGCATCCGCCCCTGCACCGGCGCCGGGCGCGCCGGCCTCCGGCGCTGCCGGCCAGTAAGGCCAACAAGGAGAATTAGATGCAAACGACACTGCAGACCGCGCGCAGCGGCGCGCGCGTCCTACAGTTCGGCAAGGTCGCCGTGGCGACTGCGCTGCTCGCCGGTTGCACGACCGTGCAGACGCCTACCAAGGGCGACCCGTTCGAAGGGCTGAACCGTACGATCTTCACCGTCAACGACAAGATCGACCAGTACGCGCTGAAGCCGGTTGCGCAGGGCTACGTTTGGGTCACGCCGCAGCCGGTTCGCGACAGCGTGACGAACTTTTTCTCGAACATCGGCGACGTCTATATCGCGGCGAACAACCTGCTGCAGCTGCGCATCGCCGACGGCGTGTCCGACATCATGCGGATCGTGATCAACACGTTGTTCGGCGTCGGCGGCCTGTTCGACGTCGCGACGCTCGCGAAGCTCCCGAAGCACGACAACGACCTCGGTCTGACGCTCGGCCACTACGGCGTGCCGGCGGGCCCCTATCTGGTGCTGCCGCTGTTCGGGCCGAGCACGGTGCGCGATGCGGTGGGCTCGCTCGGCAACTACTACGTGAACCCGATCAGCTACGTCGACCCGCCGGGCCTGAGCTGGGCGCTGTATGGCCTGAACATCGTCAACACGCGCGCGAACCTGCTCGGAGCGAGCAACCTGCTGGAAGGCGCGGCGCTCGACAAATACTCGTTCGTGCGTAACGCGTATCTGCAGCGCCGGCAGTATCTGTTGTCGGATAACCGCCGGCGGCCGCAGGAACTGCCGAGCTACGACGAGGAAGCGCCGCTGCCGAAGTACGACGAAGGCGAGACGGGCGCGGCAGGTGCGCCGGCCAAGCCGGCTCCCGCATCCGGCGCGGCCGTGGGCACGCCGCAAGGCGCGTCGGCACCGGAGGCCGCGTCGGGCGCCGAAACACCGCCTCTCGACCTGAAAGGCGGCCCGGAAACGCAAATTCCGGCCGGTCAGTTGGTGCCGCCCACGCGCTTCAACTTCCCGTCCTTAAGATTTCATTGAACGTGCAGCCGTAACAGATCGATACGACTCTCGCAGTTTGCGCATGGATTGCCGTCGAACTCGCGTGATAAGGTCGGTTCAAACTGTTGCATTATTTTTGAGGCAAAGCTCGATATGAAAAAATTCTTCCTGATTCCGTTGTTTGCCGCGTTGTTTTCGTTCATCAGCGCGGGCGCATCGGCGCAAACCGTCGACACCAGCGCGCCCGACGCGCTGATCAAGACCGTCACCCAGCAGGTGATGGACGCGATTCGGGGCGACAAGTCGATCCAGCAGGGCGATATCACGCACATCACGGCGCTCGTCAACGAAAAGATCCTGCCGTACATCGATTTCCGCCGCACCACCCAGCTCGCGATGGGCCGTAACTGGCGCACCGCGACGACCGAACAGCAGAACCAGGTGGTCGAGCAGTTCAAGATGCTGCTGATCCGCACGTACGCGGGCGCGCTCGCGCAGGTGCGCGACCAGCAGATCCAGTACAAGCCGTTCCGCATGAACCCGGACGACACCGACACGGTGGTGCGCTCGGTCGTGATGAACAACGGTCAGCCGATCGAACTCGACTACCGCCTGTACAAGACGGCGCAGGGCTGGCGCGTGTATGACATCAACGTGCTCGGCGCGTGGCTGATCCAGGCGTATCAGCAGCAGTTCAACGAGCAGATCCAGCAGAAGGGCGTGGACGGACTGATCCAGTTCCTCACGCAGCGCAATCAGCAACTCGCCGCGGGCAAGCAGTCGTGAGCGACGTGCTGAACCCGGTTGCGAACCGCTTCGACAGCGGCACGATGCTGACCCACGAGAGCGCGAAGGCCGCGCTCGCGGCGGGTCTGCAACGCATCGCGGCGGGTGCGGGCGGCGTCGATTGCGCGCCGCTCACGCAATTCGATTCGTCGGCGCTCGCCGTCCTGCTCGCGTGGGTGCGGGCCGCGGCGGCGCGCGGCGGCAAGTTCGAAATCGTCAATCTGCCGGCTGGGCTCGCCAGTCTCGCGCAGGCCTACGGCGTCGATACACTTCTCTCTTCTGGCGCCTCCAGCATGGTTGCGTCAGCGCGACATTGACGCTCCTCTAGCGTCGTCTCCCCCCTTCCGGCCAGGCCGGGGGTGTCAGTTTTTGCCCTATAATCAAACGTTTTTTTGGGGCGTCGAACTGGCCCCCTAATCGGCCCCGGTTCCCGTTTCTTCCAGCATTTGCGCGTCCCCAAGCTCCATCGGGGCTACTTCAGGCGCCGCGACGCACGCGGCCCATAGTCATGTCAGCCATAGAAATTCGTAACGTCAAGAAGCGCTACAAGGACTTGCAGGCGCTCAAGGGCGTCAGCCTCACGGTCGAAGAAGGCGAGTTCTTCGGACTGCTCGGTCCGAACGGCGCGGGCAAGACGACGCTCATCAGCATACTCGCGGGTCTCGCGCGCGCCGACGAAGGCAGCATCGCGGTGCGCGGTCACGACGTCGTCGACGATTTCCGCAACGCGCGCCGCGCGCTCGGCGTGGTGCCGCAGGAGCTCGTGTTCGATCCGTTCTTCACGGTGCGCGAAACCTTGCGCATCCAGTCCGGCTACTACGGGCTGCGCAACAACGACGCGTGGATCGACGAGATCATGGCCAATCTCGATCTCACCGAAAAGGCCGATGCCAACATGCGCGCGCTGTCGGGCGGCATGAAGCGCCGCGTGCTGGTCGCGCAGGCGCTCGTGCACCGCCCGCCGGTGATCGTGCTCGACGAGCCGACCGCGGGTGTCGACGTCGAGTTGCGCCAGACGCTGTGGAAGTTCATCTCGCGCCTGAATCGCGAAGGCCACACGATCGTGCTGACCACGCACTATCTGGAAGAAGCCGAATCGTTGTGCGACCGCATCGCGATGCTGCGCCGTGGCGAGGTCGTTGCGCTCGATCGCACCAGCACACTGCTGCAGCGTTTCGCCGGCATGCAACTGTTCGTTCGCTTCGCCCAGGGCGTGCTGCCCGCCGAGCTGCGTCCGCTCGAGGCGGAAGGCGGCGCCGGCAACGGCAATGGCCGCCAGCATCTGCTGCGCATGACGAGCTACGACGACGTCGAGCGCATCCTCGCGCAATGCCGCGCGGCCGGTTGTACATTCGAAGAAATCGAGGTCCGCAAGGCCGACCTCGAAGACGTATTCGTTCAGGTGATGAACGGTCCAGAAGTGATCGAGGGGCTTGCATGAGCGGGTACAGTGGATTTAGCACGCTGTTTTACAAAGAACTGCTGCGCTTCTGGAAGGTGTCTTTCCAGACCGTGCTCGCGCCCGTCATCACCGCGCTGCTTTACCTGACCATCTTCGGCCACGCGCTGCGCGGCCACGTGCAAGTCTATCCGGGCGTCGAATACACGAGCTTCCTGATTCCGGGCCTCGTGATGATGAGCGTGCTGCAGAACGCGTTCGCGAATAGTTCTTCGTCGCTGATTCAATCGAAGATCACCGGCAACCTCGTGTTTGTGCTGCTGCCGCCGCTGTCGCACCACGAGATGTTCGCGGCCTACGTGCTCGCGGCCGTGGCGCGCGGGCTGTGTGTCGGCTTCGGCGTGTTCATCGTGACGATCTGGTTCGTGCCGCTCGCCTTCACCGCGCCGCTCTACATCATCGTGTTCGCTATGTTCGGCTCGGCGATTCTCGGCACGCTGGGTCTGATCGCCGGCATTTGGGCCGAGAAGTTCGACCAGCTCGCCGCGTTCCAGAACTTTCTGATCATGCCGCTCACGTTCCTGTCGGGCGTGTTCTACTCGACGCATACGCTGCCGCCCGTATGGCGCGAAGTATCGCGGCTCAATCCGTTTTTCTACATGATCGACGGCTTTCGCTATGGTTTTTTCGGCGTGTCGGATATCGACCCGCTGGTGAGCCTCGCGATCGTCGCCGGTTTCTTCGTGGTGCTGGCCGCCGTGGCGATGCGCATGCTCGCTACCGGCTACAAGCTGCGCCACTGACGAGGAGCTTCTCTCATGTTGCCGACTCCCGAACAGGTCAAACAGTACATTGCAGCTGGACTCGCGTGCGAGCATCTCGAAGTCGAAGGCGACGGTCAGCATTTCTTTGCGACGATCGTCTCGCCGAACTTCGAAGGCAAGCGCCTGATCCAGCGTCACCAACTCGTGTATGCGGCGCTCGGCGACCGCATGCGCGAAGAAATCCACGCGCTCAGCATGAAGACGCTGACGCCCGCCGAATGGCAGAACGCGTAATCTGGAAATTTTGTGCGAATTACTCAGGAAGGGCGCGACACCGCTAGCGGCGCGCCGAACACAGACAAAGCAGGTCCGGACGCGAACCGGGCCGATCAGGAACCGACAGGCATGGATAAACTCATCATTGAAGGTGGCTACCCGCTCTCCGGTGAAGTTGTCGTCTCGGGTGCGAAAAACGCGGCATTGCCGATCCTGTGCGCGGGTCTGCTGAGCGCCGATCCGGTGCATCTGGAGAACGTGCCCGATCTGCAGGACGTGCGCACGATGCTCAAGCTGCTCGGCCAGATGGGCGTGCGTATCGAAGCCGGCGAAGGGCGCGTGGCGCTCGACGCGTCGAAGGTCGACAACCTCGTCGCGCCGTACGAAATGGTGAAGACGATGCGCGCGTCGATTCTCGTGCTCGGTCCGCTCGTCGCGCGCTTCGGTCATGCGCGCGTGTCGCTGCCGGGCGGCTGCGCGATCGGCGCGCGTCCGGTCGATCAGCACATCAAGGGTCTGCAGGCGATGGGCGCCGAGATCACGATCGAGCACGGCTTCATCGAAGCGCGCGCGAAGCGTCTGAAGGGCGCGCGCATCGTCACCGACATGATCACCGTGACCGGTACCGAGAACCTGCTGATGGCGGCGGTGCTCGCCGAAGGCGAGACGGTCATCGAGAACGCCGCGCGCGAACCCGAAGTGGTCGACCTCGCGCGTCTGCTCGTCGCGATGGGCGCGAAGATCGAAGGCATCGGCACCGACCGTCTGGTGATCCATGGCGTCGACAAGCTGCACGGTGCGAAGCACACGGTGATTCCGGACCGCATCGAAGCGGGCACTTTCCTGTGCGCGGTCGCAACGGCCGGCGGCGACGTCATGCTGCGCAAGATGCGTCCGCTGCTGCTCGAAGCCGTCACCGAAAAGCTGCGCGAAGCGGGCGTCACGGTCGAGGAAGGCGACGACTGGATGCGCGTGCGCATGGACAAGCGCCCGAGCGCGGTCACGTTCCGCACCTCCGAATACCCGGCGTTTCCGACCGACATGCAGGCGCAGTTCATGGCGCTCAACACGATCGCGGACGGTACGTCGCAAGTCGTGGAGACGATCTTCGAAAACCGTTTCATGCACGTTCAGGAACTGAACCGTCTCGGCGCGAGCATCACGATCGACGGCAACACCGCGCTCGTCACCGGCGTCGAAAAACTGTCCGGCGCGAAGGTGATGGCCACCGATCTGCGCGCGTCCGCGAGTCTTGTGATCGCCGCGCTGCGCGCCGAGGGCGAGACGCTGATCGACCGCATCTATCACCTCGATCGCGGCTACGACCGCATGGAAGCGAAGCTCAATGCGATCGGCGCGAAGGTGCGCCGGGTTTCCGGGAGCGGGGCATGAGTTCGATGCCGCAAACGTCGTCGTCGCCGGCGGTCAGCGCGCCGCTCACGCTCGCGTTGTCGAAAGGGCGTATCTTCGAGGAAACGCTGCCGCTGCTCGCGGCGGCCGGCATCGAGGTAGCGGAAGATCCGGAGAGCTCGCGCAAGCTGATTCTGCCGACCACCGACCCGAACCTGCGCGTGATCGTCGTGCGCGCGACCGACGTGCCGACCTATGTCGAGTACGGCGCGGCCGACTTCGGCGTGGCCGGCAAGGATGTGCTGCTCGAGCATGGCGGCAGCGGCCTGTATCAGCCGGTGGATCTGGACATTGCGCGTTGCCGCATGTCGGTCGCGGTCGCGGCCGGTTTCGATTATGCGAACGCGGTGCGCCAGGGCGCGCGTCTGCGGGTCGCTACCAAGTATGTTGAAACCGCTCGTGAGCATTTTGCCGCCAAGGGCGTTCACGTCGATCTGATCAAGCTGTACGGTTCGATGGAACTCGCTCCGCTGGTTGGACTCGCCGACGCGATCGTCGACCTGGTCAGCTCGGGCAATACGCTGCGCGCGAACAATCTGGTCGAGGTGGAGGAGATCATGCAGATTTCGTCGCGTCTCGTCGTGAACCAGGCAGCGCTGAAGCTCAAACGCGCCGCGTTGCGGCCGATTCTCGACGCGTTTGCCAATGCTTCGTCGAAAACCGCCGCCCCGGCGCCCTGACTGACGATGGCAATGTGACGTTGCACTGATAGCGCGCCTTACCGAAACGGATACCTGTATGTCTACCAAGATTCGCAAACTCGATTCCACCGCTCGCGACTTCCACAAGTCGCTGCATGCGGTGCTCGCGTTCGAGGCGAGCGAAGACGAAGCCATCGAGCGCGCGGTCGCGCAGATTCTGAACGACGTGAAGGCGCGCGGCGACGAGGCGGTGCTCGAGTATACGAATCGCTTCGATCGCGTCGATGCGAAAAGCGTGGCCGAGCTCGAACTGCCGATGGCCGAACTCGAGGCGGCGCTCGAAAGTCTCGAGCCGAAGCGGCGCGCGTCGCTCGAAGCGGCGGCGGCACGCGTGCGCGGCTATCACGAGAAGCAGAAGATCGAGTGCGGCAGCCATAGCTGGCAGTACACCGAAGCGGACGGCACCGTGCTCGGCCAGAAGGTCACGCCGCTCGATCGCGCGGGGATCTACGTGCCGGGTGGCAAGGCCGCGTATCCGTCGTCGGTGCTGATGAACGCGATACCGGCGCGAGTGGCCGGCGTGCGCGAAATCGTGATGGTCGTGCCGACGCCGGAAGGCGTGAAGAATCCGCTCGTGCTCGCGGCGGCTCTGCTGGGTGGCGTCGATCGCGTGTTCACGATCGGCGGCGCGCAGGCGGTAGCTGCGCTCGCGTACGGCACGCCGACCGTGCCCGCGGTCGACAAGATCTGCGGCCCCGGCAACGCGTACGTCGCGTCGGCGAAGCGTCGCGTGTTCGGCACGGTCGGCATCGACATGATCGCCGGGCCGTCGGAAATCCTCGTGTTGTGCGACGGCACGACCGACCCGCGCTGGGTCGCGATGGACCTGTTTTCGCAAGCCGAGCACGACGAGCTCGCGCAATCGATCCTGCTGTGCCCCGACGACGCGTTCATCGCGCGCGTGCAGGAAGCGATCGACGAACTGCTGCCCACCCTGCCGCGCCGCGAAGTGATCCGCACGTCGCTCGAAAACCGCGGCGCGCTGATCAAGGTGCGCGACATGGCCGAGGCCTGCGCGATCGCCAACGACATCGCGCCGGAGCACCTTGAAATTTCGGCGCTGGAGCCGCATCAGTGGGCGCAACAGATCCGTCACGCAGGCGCGATCTTCCTTGGCCGTTACACGAGCGAGAGCCTCGGCGACTACTGCGCGGGCCCGAATCATGTGCTGCCGACGTCGCGTACCGCACGGTTTTCGTCGCCGCTCGGCGTCTATGATTTCTTCAAGCGTTCGAGTCTGATCGAGGTCAGCGCGGAAGGTGCGCAGACGCTCGGCGAGATTGCCGCGGAACTGGCATACGGCGAAGGTCTGCAAGCGCACGCACGCAGCGCCGAATACCGGATGCGGCAGAACAACAACGAACGCGGCTGAGGCGGAGCGCTGAGCGCGCTGGCGCGCGGCGGAACTCAAGCAGGCGTAAGCGGGAGCAGGCGAAGCGGCGAGGGCGGCAACCGCCGCCGCATCGACCGGCTTCCATGTTTTCCGGCTTCCACCCGCTCGAGCGACGGCTCGAGCCCACCCGCCCCGTTCAATAACGACGACAGAGACCAACCCGAGCGCCCCACGCCGACGACGCCGACCCGGCGTCTTTAGCACGGCCCGGCCCCCGAACCTATGACGACACCTCAAGACATCATCCGCAGCGACGTGCTCGCAATGACGAGCTATCCGGTTCCCGACGCCACCGGCTTCATCAAGCTCGACGCAATGGAAAACCCGTTTCCGCTGCCGCCGGAACTTGCCGCGCATCTCGGCGAGCGTCTGGCCGGCGTCGCGTTGAACCGTTATCCGGCGCCGCGCCCCGAGCAGTTGATCGAGCGCATTCGTCACGTGATGGGCGTGCCGGCGGGGTGCGACGTGCTGCTCGGCAATGGCTCGGATGAAATCATCAGCATCATGTCGGTCGCGTGCGCGAAGCCGGGCGCGAAGGTGCTCGCGCCGGTGCCGGGCTTCGTCATGTATCAGATGTCGGCGAAGCTGGCGAATCTCGAATTCGTCGGCGTGCCGCTCAAAGCCGACTTCACGCTCGATACCGACGCGATGCTCGCGGCGATCGCCGAGCATGAACCGGCGATCATCTATCTCGCGTATCCGAACAACCCGACCGGCACGCTGTTCGATGACGCCGAAATCGAGCGCATCGTCGCCGCGGCGGGCAGGAGCCTCGTCGTGATCGACGAGGCGTATCAGCCGTTCGCGCAGAAGAGCTGGCTGCCGCGCGCCGACCAGTTCGACAACGTCGTCGTGATGCGCACGGTGTCGAAGCTGGGCCTCGCCGGCATTCGCCTCGGTTACCTGGTCGGCAAGCCCGCGTGGCTGACCGAGTTCGACAAGGTCCGCCCGCCGTACAACACCAACGTGCTGACGCAGGCCGCCGCTGATTTCCTGCTCGACCACATCGGCGTGCTCGATGCGCAGGCCGCGCAATTGCGCGACGAACGCGAGAAACTCGCGCAGGCGGTGGCCGCGCTGCCGGGCGCCGAAGTGTTCACTAGCGCGGGCAACTTCCTGCTCGTGCGGGTGCCCGATGCGTCGGTATTGTTCGAAACCCTGCTAACGGCGCGGATTCTGATCAAAAACGTGAGTAAAATGCATCCATTGCTGGCCAATTGCGTGCGTTTGACCGTCGGTTCGCCGAACGAGAACGCCCAGTTGGTCGCCGGCCTGAAACTCGTGTTGCGGTAACCCGCCGCATCGAGCGGCGGCACTGAGCCGCTGCGTTGAACGGCTGCACTGAGCAGCCCGCCAGTTTGTCCATCCCACATTACTAGCGCTTTTAAGCCAGATTCGAGGAATTGCCATGCGCCTTGCGGAAGTCGTTCGCCACACCAGCGAAACGCAGATCCGTGTGAAGATCAACCTGGACGGCACCGGCCAGCAGAAGCTGGCCACGGGTGTGCCATTCCTGGACCACATGCTCGACCAGATCGCCCGCCACGGGTTGTTCGACCTCGAGATCGAAGCGCATGGCGACCTGCATATCGACGATCATCACACGGTCGAGGACACCGGCATCACGCTCGGCCAGGCCGTCGCGAAGGCGATCGGCGATCGCAAGGGCATCCGCCGCTACGGCCATTCCTACGTGCCGCTCGACGAAGCGCTGTCGCGCGTCGTGATCGATTTTTCCGGCCGTCCGGGCCTCGAATTTCACGTGCCGTTCACGCGCGCGCGCATCGGCACGTTCGACGTCGACCTGTCGATCGAATTCTTCCGCGGCTTCGTGAACCATGCCGGCGTGACGCTGCACATCGACAACCTGCGTGGCATCAACGCGCACCATCAGCTCGAAACGGTGTTCAAGGCATTCGGGCGTGCGCTGCGCATGGCCGTCGAACTCGACGAGCGCGCGGCCGGACAGATTCCATCGACCAAGGGGAGCCTCTAACGTAACGGCCGTAGCAGGCTTTAACACGGGTTTCACCGCCTCCAACGTCTTCAGGCCACTCACCTTCAAGCGATTCATCGGGCAGGACCGCATTTGCCGGCACGTCGTTTGACGCCGCGCCGCGGCATCGATGGATCGAGGGCAGAGCGGCCAAACTTGAAATGAAAACTTCGATAGCGATTGTGGATTACGGAATGGGCAACCTGCGCTCGGTTGCCCAGGCACTGCGTAAAGCGGCGCCGGAAGCGGACGTGGCGATCGTCGATCGTCCGGAAGCGATCCGCTCGGCCGACCGCGTGGTGCTGCCGGGCCAGGGTGCGATGCCCGACTGCATGCGCAGTCTCGGCGCGTCCGGTTTGCAGGAAGCGGTCGTCGAGGCGTCGCGCAGCAAGCCGCTGATGGGCGTGTGCGTCGGCGAGCAGATGCTGTTCGACTGGAGCGCCGAGGGCGACACGCCGGGTCTGGGTCTGTTGCCCGGCAAGGCGGTGCGCTTCGAGCTCGAAGGCCAGGTGCAGGACGACGGCTCGCGCTTCAAGGTCCCGCAGATGGGCTGGAACCGCGTGCGTCAGGCGCAGCCGCATCCGCTGTGGGACGGTGTCGCCGACAACGCGTTCTTCTACTTCGTGCACAGCTACTACGTGGTTCCGGACAACCCGGCGCATACGTCGGGCGAAACGGTCTACGGCGTGCCCTTTACCTCGGCGGTAGCGCGGGATAACATCTTTGCCACCCAATTCCACCCTGAAAAGAGCGCCGAGGCGGGTTTGCGCGTGTATCGCAACTTCGTGCACTGGAACCCGTGAACGCCTTTTTTCATCCCGTTGCCGCGCGCGCGTCGCGCGGTGCCGCGGTCCCGCATCCGACCGGCGCCCCGCTGGAGCGCCGAACGAGTTGTACTAAACTAGCGAGACGGTATTGCGGCGGGCTGACTCGCCAGCCGCTGCCGCCGACCTTCAATCCACTCCCAGATAACACCCGATTGCTATGCTGCTGATTCCCGCCATCGACCTGAAAGACGGTCAGTGTGTACGCCTCAAACAGGGCGATATGGACCAGGCGACGATTTTCTCCGAGGAACCGGCGGCAATGGCCCGACATTGGGTCGACCGCGGCGCGCGTCGTCTGCATCTCGTCGATCTGAATGGCGCGTTCGCCGGCAAGCCGAAGAACGGCGATGCAATCCGGGCGATCATCGATGAAGTGGGCGGCGCGATTCCGGTTCAGCTGGGCGGCGGCATCCGCGACCTGAACACGATCGAGCGCTATCTGGACGACGGTTTGTCGTACGTGATCATCGGCACGGCCGCGGTGAAGAACCCCGGCTTTCTGCAGGACGCGTGCACCGCGTTCGGCGGTCACATCATCGTCGGCCTCGACGCGAAAGACGGCAAGGTCGCCACCGACGGCTGGAGCAAGCTGACCGGTCACGAAGTGGCCGACCTCGCGCGCAAGTTCGAGGACTACGGCTGCGAGTCGATCGTCTACACCGACATCGGCCGTGACGGCATGCTGCAAGGCATCAACATCGAAGCGACGGTGCGCCTTGCGCGCGCGGTCAAGATTCCGGTGATCGCGAGCGGCGGTCTGTCGAACCTCGCGGACATCGAATCGCTGTGCGAAGTCGAAGGCGAGGGCATCGAGGGCGTAATCTGCGGCCGCGCGATCTATTCGGGCGACCTCGACTTCGCGGCCGCGCAGACGCTCGCGGACAAGCTGCGCGAAGCGGACGACGCTTAAGCACGGCGTCGGCTGCGCGTGCTGGGCAGGTTGTGCGGGCCGCCGGCGTTGCGCTCGTGTCGATTTGCGGCGCTCGTTCGAACGATGGCTTGCCTGTAACGCGCGTCGCACGATCAAGCGCCCGGAACCTCGCCAGCTTCCGGCCGGCACCTCACTCGCGGCGCGACGCAACCGCTCGCGCCGGCACCGTGCCGCTTGCCCGCAAGCGAGCGGCCTCATCAGCGGTATTGGCAGAATTGCACGATCATGGCTCTAGCTAAACGCATCATCCCCTGTCTCGACGTCACCGCGGGCCGCGTGGTCAAGGGCGTCAACTTCGTCGAACTGCGCGACGCGGGCGACCCGGTCGAAATCGCGCGCCGTTACGACGAGCAGGGCGCCGACGAACTGACGTTCCTCGACATCACCGCGACCTCGGATCAGCGCGACCTGATTCTGCCGATCATCGAGGCGGTCGCTTCGCAGGTGTTCATTCCGCTGACGGTCGGCGGCGGCGTGCGCGCGGTCGAAGACGTGCGGCGCCTGCTGAACGCGGGCGCCGACAAGATCAGCATGAATTCGTCGGCGGTAGCGAATCCGCAACTCGTGAAGGACGCGACCGACAAATACGGCTCGCAGTGCATCGTCGTCGCGATCGACGCGAAGCGCGTATCGGCCGACGGCGAAACGCCGCGCTGGGAAGTGTTCACGCACGGCGGCCGCAAGGCCACCGGTCTCGATGCGGTCGAATGGGCGCGCAAGATGGCCGAGTTGGGCGCGGGCGAAATCCTGCTGACCAGCATGGATCGCGACGGCACCAGGAGCGGCTTCGACCTTTCGCTCACGCGCGCGGTGTCGGACGCGGTGCCGGTGCCGGTGATCGCGTCGGGCGGCGTCGGCAATCTGCAGCATCTCGCCGACGGCATCAAGAGCGGTCACGCGGACGCGGTGCTCGCCGCGAGCATCTTCCACTATGGCGAACACACGGTCGGCGAGGCCAAGCGCTTCATGGCCGATCAGGGCATTTCGGTGAGGTTGTGACGTGACGAATCCTTCGGCGGTGAACTGGCTCGACAAGGTCAAGTGGGACGCGAACGGCCTCGTGCCGGTGATTGCGCAGGAAGCGTCGACGAACGACGTGCTGATGTTCGCGTGGATGAACCGCGAGGCCCTCGCGAAGACCGTCGAGACCGGCCGCGCGGTGTATTTCTCGCGCTCGCGCCAGCGCCTGTGGTTCAAGGGTGAGGAGTCGGGCCACGTGCAGCATGTGCATGAAGTGCGACTCGATTGCGACGAAGACGTCGTGCTGCTGAAAGTCGAGCAGGTATCGGGCATCGCGTGCCATACCGGCCGCCACTCGTGCTTTTTCCAGAAATTCGAAGGCTCGGTGGACGATGGCGACTGGCAGGCCGTCGATCCCGTGCTGAAAGACCCCGAACACATCTACAAATGATGCAATCCACGCAAAACCCGTCGCCCGCCACGGCTTCCACGCTCGACACGCTGCTGCGCCTCGCGGCGGTGATCGACAGCCGCAAGGGCGGCGATCCGGACATCTCGTATGTATCGCGCCTGTTCCACAAGGGCGACGACGCGGTGCTGAAAAAGATCGGCGAAGAAGCCACCGAAGTCGTGCTGGCCGCGAAGGACGTGCGCCAGGGCGGCGCACCGAAGGCGCTGGTCGGCGAGGTTGCGGACCTGTGGTTCCACTGCCTCGTGATGCTGTCGCATTTCGATCTGAGCCCCGCCGACGTGATCGCCGAACTCGAGCGTCGCGAAGGCCTGTCGGGCATCGAGGAAAAGGCGCTGCGCAAGAGCCGCGAGCGCGAGGAAAACGGCGACTGAGCAGCCGGAGCAGAAATCTGGCGTTTCCGCTTGAAGTCGCGCGCGCCGGCGCCAATATAGCGGTAACCGCACCTCCGGGAGGACGCAAGCATGGAACAGCCGCAAGGAAGCTATCCGCCGCCGGTCTACCGCCACGCGATGGAGCCTGAGCGCGAGCGCAGCCTGCGCACGCTCACGCACGTGCTGTACGCGCTGTATGCGGTCCATTGGCTGACCGGCGGGCTCACCATTCTGGTCGCGATCATCATCAACTACGTCAAACGGTCGGACGTGGCCGGCACGCCGTACGAAGCGCACTTCGAATGGCAGATCCGCACGTTCTGGCTGGGCCTCGTCGGTTACGCGATCGGCGCGTTGCTGCTGCTCGTCGTGATCGGCATTCCGGTGCTGTGGGCAGTCAGCATATGGATGTTGTACCGTATTATCAAAGGCTGGCTGTATCTGTACGATAACAAGTCGTTCGCGAATCCGGCCAGTTGGGTCTGAACGCTAGCCGGTCCGTATGGGCGGGCCGGCTTTCGGATCGAACCTCGGCGCGGGCGGCTTCGCTCGCCCAAGTCATACCGCGTCAGGAATACGATGAGTCTCGATCCGAACTGCCTTTTCTGCAAGATTGCCGCTGGCGAAATCCCGTCGACCAGGGTCCACGAAGACGACGAGTTCGTCGCCTTCCGCGACATCCGTCCGGCGGCCGAAACGCATGTGCTGGTGATTCCTCGCAAGCACATTGCAACGCTGTCGAACTGCACGGAAAGCGACGCGCCTCTGCTTGGTAGAATGCTTGTCCTGGCCGCGCGACTGGCCGAACAATTGGGGGTCGCCTATGACGGCGGCGAAACGGGCTTTCGCACGGTAATCAATACCGGTCCGGGCGGTGGTCAGGAGGTGTATCACCTGCACGCGCACATTCTCGCGGGACCGCGTCCCTGGCAACGCATGGGCTGAGCGCCGGTTCGCGCGTCAGGCGCGTTGCGTGGCAAGTGCGCACCGCCGCGAGTTTTGGTCGAGGACAATAGCGCCGTCGTTGTTTTTACCGCTGTGTAATAACGTCGACGCGATCGTGTGGCCACAATGACAGGCGAAGATGGCCGCATTGCGAGCGAGGCGGTGCAGCCTGAGGTAACGTAGAGATATATCGAGACGAAGCGCACGCGCTTCAGGTTATGCAAATTGGCCGCATCAAGATGCGGCGCCGGGGTTAAGGAGAGTAGTCATGGGTTCGTTGAGTATTTGGCATTGGTTGATCGTTCTGTTGATCGTCGCGCTCGTGTTCGGCACGAAGAAGCTACGCAACATCGGCAGCGATCTGGGCGGCGCCGTGAAGGGCTTCAAGGAAGGCGTGAAGGAAGCCGATTCGTCGTCGGCCGACGCGCAACAGCAGCAGCGCGAGCTGCCGCGCAACGGCGCGGTGGACGTCGAAGCGAAGGAAAAGACGCAGCAATCGAGCGATTACCGCTAAGCCGCGGCCTTCGCGCCGTTCCCGCGTTTCTGACGGACATTCCATTTCATGCTGGACCTCGGTCTAACCAAGATGGCGCTGATCGGCGTCGTCGCGCTGGTCGTCCTCGGGCCTGAGCGCCTGCCGCGTGTCGCTCGCACGGCCGGCGCGCTGTTCGGCCGCGCACAGCGGTACATCAACGACGTTAAGGCCGAAGTCACGCGCGAAATCGAGCTCGACGAATTGCGGCGCATGAAGACCGAGTTCGAGAAGGCTGCGAGCAATGTCCAAACGGCGGTTCAGGACAATGTGCGCAAGCACGAGAATGAACTGAACGAAGCATGGAATAGCGGTACGTCGGTATCGCCGAGCATCGCCGGCGGCGCGCTCGAAGACGCCGGCAGCGGGGCCAGCGGCAGCGCGGGTGCCGCCTCGTGGCCCGTCAGTACGCCGGCCGCCGCGCCCAAACGCAAGACCTGGCGCGTCCAGCAGAGCGCCACGCCCACCTGGTACAAGCGAGCGAGCCTGCGGCGCACGCGCGTGCAGTCGGGCGCCGCGCGCGTTGCGCGGCACACACCTGCCAACCTGCGTCGTCCGACGCGGTTTTTCTGATGTTCAGATCGACAATCCCCAACCGAGGGCCGGTGTGAGCGACCCCCAGCAATCCCAGAACGAAGGCACTGAAGAGACCTTCATTTCCCACCTCGTCGAACTGCGTGACCGCATCATCCGTGCGGGGCTCGCCGTCGTCGTCGTGTTCGTCGGGCTCGTTTACTGGGCGCCGGACATCTTCAAACTGCTCGCCCGTCCGCTGATGATGAATCTGCCAAAGGACGGCAAGATGATCGTCACCGACGTCACCGGCTCATTCTTCGTGCCGATGAAGGTGACGATGCTGGTCGCCTTCGTGATCGCGCTGCCGGTCGTGCTGTACCAGATCTGGGCGTTCGTCGCGCCTGGGCTCTATCAGCACGAGAAGAAGCTCGTCGCGCCGCTCGTCGCGAGCAGCTACACGCTGTTCCTGTGCGGCATGGCGTTCGCGTACTTCGTCGTGTTTCCGACCATCTTCCGCGTGATGGCGCACTACAATGCGCCGCTTGGCGCGGAGATGACAACCGATATCAACAATTACCTGAGCTTCGTGCTGACGATGTTCATCGCGTTCGGCGTCACGTTCGAGGTACCGATCGTCGTCGTGCTGCTGGTGCGGATGAACGTGGTGACGCTGAAGAAGCTGAAGGAGATCCGGCCGTATGTGATCGTCGGCGCGTTCGTGGTGTCGGCCGTCGTAACGCCGCCGGACGTGTTTTCGCAGCTGATCCTCGCGGTTCCGCTGATTCTGCTGTACGAAGCTGGCATCGTCGCGGCGCGGTTGATCGTCGGCAAGCAGCCGGTGGTCGTGGAGGATGCGAGTCCGCCGCCGTCCAGTTGAGGTGTCGCGAGTCAGTGCCGGGTGTCAAATGAAAAAGGGCAGTTCATTGCGGACTGCCCTTATTCATTGCGTGGAATCGCGGCATTACTTCAACCGCCTTCGTCATCCGGCTGATCGCCGCCGTTGTCGTCTTCCGTCTGTTTCGGCGGCGGCGGGCGTTTGCCGATCTTCACGTCGAGATCGATCTGATGACCTTTGCGCACCAGATGCACTTTCGCCGCCGTACCGGGCTTGATCTGCGCGATCACGTTCAACAGACGCGTGGTATCGGTGATCACCTGGCCGTTTACGCTCGTCAGGATGTCGCCGGGCTTGATGCCCGCACGGTCGGCCGGGCCGCTTTTCAGCACGCCTGCGACAATAGCGCCCGACTTCTGATCGAGCCCGAACGACTCCGCGATTTCCGGTGTGACGTCCTGCGGTTCGACGCCGATCCAGCCGCGCGTGACCGTGCCGGTCGTAATGATGCTCTCGAGCACGCTGCGCGCGGTCGACACCGGAATCGCGAAGCCGATGCCGAGCGAGCCGCCCGAGCGCGAGTAGATGGCGGTGTTGATGCCGAGCAGGTTGCCGTTCACGTCAACGAGCGCACCGCCTGAATTGCCGGGGTTGATCGGGGCGTCGGTCTGGATGAAGTTTTCGAACGTATTGATGCCGAGATGATTGCGGCCGAGCGCGCTGACGATGCCCATCGTTACGGTCTGCCCGACGCCGAACGGATTGCCGATCGCGAGCACGACGTCGCCGACGCGGGTCTGGTCCATCCGGCCGAGCGTGATGGTGGGCAGATTGGTCATATTGACCTTTAGCACGGCCAGATCGGTTTCGGGGTCGATGCCGATGACCTTCGCGCTGGCGGTGCGGCCATCGGCGAGCGCGATTTCGATCTGATCGGCGCCGTCGACGACGTGCTGGTTCGTTAGAATGTAACCTTCCGAACTCACTATCACGCCTGAGCCGAGATTCGAGGCAGGCTGCTCCTGCTGCTTGCGATTGTTCCTGTCGCCGAAGAAGTAGCGGAACAGCGGGTCTTTGGCGCGCGGGTCGGGAGGCAGCGAGCCATCCTTGCTGGAGAACACGTTGACGACCGCGGGCATGGCCTTTTGCGCCGCTTCGGCATAGGACGTTTCGGCATGGCCAGTGCCGATGCCCGGCGCCACTTCCCGTAGCGCGACGATCGGTTCGGCGAGTTGTCTGCCGAATTGTCCTTGGCGCTGCAGCCACTGCGGTTTGAGGGTCGCAATGATGAACATCAGCGCCAACAGCACCGTCACCGCTTGGGCAAATAACAGCCAGAAGCGTCTAAGCATCTGAAGACTAGAGGTCTATATGGATCGGATTGAACTTGAATTGTACTTGAACAATCTCCTTGAAACCGCGCGCTTCAAGGACTATTGCCCGAACGGATTGCAGGTCGAAGGACGCCGCCGGATCAACAAACTTGCGACCGGCGTTACCGCGTCGGTGGCCTTCCTGGAGGCCGCGCTCGACTGGGGCGCGGACGCCGTGCTGGTCCATCACGGCTACTTCTGGCGCAACGAGGCACCGCAGATCACCGGCCGCAAACATGCTCGTTTGAAGCTGCTGCTCGCCAACGACCTGAACCTGTTCGCCTACCATCTGCCGCTCGACGATCATCCCGAGTTCGGCAACAACGCGCAGATCGGCGAGAAGATGGGCTGGATCAGCGACGCGCGTTTCGGCGACAACGATCTCGGCTGGCTCGCCACGCTGCCGATGCCGATCACGCTGTCGCACCTCACCGCGGAGATCGCGCAGACACTGGGCCGCACGCCGCTCGTGTTCGGCGATCCGGATATGGAGCTGCGCCGCGTCGGCTGGTGCACGGGCGCCGCGCAAGGCATGTTCGACGCGGCGATCAACGCGGGTGTCGACGTCTACGTGACCGGCGAGGTATCGGAGTCGGTGATGCATACGGCGGCGGAAAGCGGCGTCGCGTTTCTGGCAGCTGGCCACCACGCGACCGAGCGCTTCGGCGTGCAGGCGGTGGGCAAGCATCTGTCCGAATCGTTCGATATCGAACATCTGTTTATCGATATCCCCAATCCCGTTTGAATTGCGAATTGCATTAACGAAGAACAAGGCAGGAATACCGCAGAAGGCACTTAAAAGGAGGTGCGAAAAAGTTTGCGATCGGTACGGACAAACCCTGAGTTATCAAGGGCTTCGCACGGTTTTTGGCAATCGGCCCTTGTAAATGGCGACTCCATTCGAGCAAACTAGCGGCGGTAGAAGCGACGTGAAGGAAAAATCCAACTCAGAAGTGGGGCGTGTGATGCGAGACAAAGAAGAGGAACGCGTCGATGGCAGCCGCCGTAACTGGCTGGTAGCGACGACCGTAGCAGGCGGCATAGGAGGTGTTGCCGTTGTCGTACCCTTTGTTAGTTCCTTTGCACCATCCGAAAAGGCCAAGGCCGCAGGTGCCCCGGTCGAAGTCGATATCAGTGGTCTGAAGCCTGGCGACATGATGACGGTCGCCTGGCGTGGCAAGCCGGTGTGGATCATCAACCGCACGGACCGCATGCTCGCCGATGTTCAAAAAGCCGACAGCCAGGTAGCGGACCCCCACTCGCTGAATCCGTTTTCGATGCCACTGCCGGACTACTGCAACAACGAATTCCGTTCACGCGCGGAGAACAAGCATCTGCTGGTTGCCGTCGCCGTTTGCACGCATCTGGGCTGCACGCCGACGCCGCGCTTCCAGGAAGGCCCGCAGCCGAATCTCCCCGACGACTGGCCCGGCGGCTTCCTGTGCCCGTGCCACGGCTCGACCTACGACATGGCCGGCCGCGTCTTCAAGAACAAACCCGCTCCGCAGAACCTCGACATCCCGCGCTTCATGTTCACGTCGGCGACGGCCCTTGTGATCGGGAAGGACGAAAAAGGAGAAGCGTAATGGCGAGCGAACACGAAGTAGAGACGACCGGGCTGGCTGGTTGGATCGACCAGCGCTTCCCGATGACTGCCACGTGGAAGAAGCACGTTTCCGAGTACTACGCGCCGAAGAACTTCAACTTCTGGTACTTCTTCGGTTCGCTTGCGTTGCTGGTGCTGGTCAACCAGATCGTCACCGGCATTTTCCTGACGATGAACTACAAGCCCGACGCGACGCTCGCGTTCTCGTCGGTCGAGTACATCATGCGCGAGGTGCCGTGGGGCTGGCTGATCCGCTACATGCACTCGACGGGTGCGTCGATGTTTTTCGTCGTCGTGTATCTGCACATGTTCCGCGGGCTCCTGTACGGCTCGTACCGCAAGCCGCGCGAACTCGTGTGGATTTTCGGCTGCCTGATTTTCCTGAGCCTGATGGCCGAGGCGTTCTTCGGCTACCTGCTGCCGTGGGGCCAGATGTCGTTCTGGGGCGCGCAGGTGATCGTGAACCTGTTCTCGGCGATTCCGTTCATCGGTCCGGATCTGTCGCTGTGGATTCGCGGCGACTACGTGGTCTCCGACGTCACGCTGAACCGCTTCTTCGCGTTTCACGTGATCGCGATTCCGCTGGTGCTGATCGGCCTCGTGATCGCGCACCTCGTCGCGCTGCACGAAGTCGGCTCGAACAACCCGGACGGCATTGAGATCAAGGCCAAGAAGGGCCCGGATGGCGTGCCGCTCGACGGCATTCCGTTCCACCCGTACTACTCGGTGCACGACTTCATGGGCGTAACGATCTTCCTGCTGATCTTCGCGGCGATCATCTTCTTCGCGCCGGAAATGGGTGGGTACTTCCTTGAAGCCAACAACTTCATCCCCGCGAATCCGCTGCAGACGCCGCCGGAAATTGCGCCTGTGTGGTATTTCACCGCCTTTTATGCGATGCTGCGCGCCACTACCGATCCATTCAAGATCGTGCTGATGATCGTCATCGCGCTACTCGGGTTGCTGGCGCTCGTGCGCGCGCGCGGCAAGTGGAAGCTCGGTCTGCCGGTGCTTGCGGTGCTGGTGATCGTCGCGATGGTGTTCACCGAATCGAAGTTCTGGGGCGTCGTGGTGATGGGCAGCGCGGTGATTTCGCTGTTCTTCCTGCCGTGGCTCGACCGGTCGCCGGTCAGGTCTATTCGCTACCGGCCGTTCTTCCACAAGGTTTTCTTCGGGATCTTCGTGATTGCGTTCCTGACGCTCGGCTTCCTCGGCACGCGGCCGCCATCGCCGGCCGCGACGCTGATCGCCCAGATCTGTGCGCTGATCTACTTCGCGTTTTTCCTCGGCATGCCCTTCTGGACCCGGCTTGGCAAGTTCAAGCAGCCGCCCGAGCGGGTGCGGTTCAAGCCTCACTAATCGCGAGCCAGGAGAACATGAAGATGAAAAAACTGCTTTCGATGTGCGCGCTGGTCGGCGCGACCATGCTGGTCGGCGCGACCATGCTTGTGCTGCTGGCCGCTCCGGTTCACGCGGACGAGAATTTCCCGCTCGATCGCGCGCCGGACAACACGAACAATTTCGCTTCTTTGCAGCGCGGCGCGCAATTGTTTGTAAACTACTGCCTGAATTGCCACAGCGCGAACCTGATGCGCTACAACCGCCTGACCGATCTCGGCATCACGCCGAACGAAATCCAGGCGAACCTGCTGTTCACCACCGACAAGGTGGGCAACACGATGACCGTGGCGATGCGCCCGGAGGACGCGAAAGCGTGGTTTGGGGCGACGCCGCCGGATCTGTCGGTAGAGGCGCGGGCGCGCGGCACGGACTGGCTTTACACGTATCTGCGGAGTTTTTACCGCGACGATACGCGGCCGACCGGCTGGAACAATCTGGTGTACCAAAACGTGAGCATGCCTCACGTGCTGTGGCAGCTTCAGGGGCAGCGTGCGGCGAAATTCGGCGACGAAACCGACGAAAAAACCGGCGAAAAAGTACACAAATTCCTCGGCTTCCAGCAACTGACTCCGGGGACGATGTCGCCGGTAGATTATGATTCTGCTGTGGCCGACCTCGTGTCGTACCTGTCATGGATGTCCGAACCGACGCAGCAAACCCGCAAGCAACTTGGCGTGTGGGTGCTGTTGTTCCTCGGTATCCTGAGCTTTTTCGCCTGGCGACTGAACGCCGCGTACTGGAAACATATCAAATAATCACGCCGCTACATGGCGTGGGGCCGGCGCCAGGAAAAACCTGCTGAACGGTTTTTCCGCGCGCTGGCCCTTCAGCTTTTTGAGGAAACGTAAACATGATGGTTCTGTATTCCGGCACTACTTGCCCGTTCTCCCAGCGTTGCCGGCTGGTGTTGTTCGAAAAGGGCATGGACTTCGAGATCCGCGACGTCGACCTGTTCAACAAGCCGGAAGACATCGCCGTGATGAATCCGTATGGTCAGGTGCCGATTCTCGTCGAACGGGACCTGATTCTGTACGAATCGAACATCATCAACGAGTACATCGACGAGCGCTTCCCGCACCCGCAGCTGATGCCGGCCGATCCGGTCCAGCGCGCGCGTGCCCGCCTGTTCCTGCTCAACTTCGAGAAAGAGCTGTTCGTCCACGTCGGCACGCTCGAAAACGAGAAGGGCAAGGCAGCGGAGAAGAATCACGAGAAGGCGCGCCTCGCGATCCGCGATCGCCTGACGCAGCTCGCGCCGATCTTCCTGAAGAACAAGTACATGCTCGGCGAAGAGTTCTCGATGCTCGACGTCGCGATCGCACCACTGCTCTGGCGCCTTGACCACTACGGTATCGAGCTGTCGAAGAACGCCGCGCCGCTGATGAAGTACGCCGAGCGCATTTTCAGCCGCCCGGCTTATATCGAAGCGCTGACGCCGTCGGAAAAGGTGATGCGTCGTTGAGTTTGGCTTTGGAGCGCGGACGTCGCATCGCTTCGATGCGCGCCCGCGCCCGCAAGAGGACTGTTGATGCAAGAGATTTCCACGAAACCTTATCTGTTGCGCGCGCTCTACGAGTGGTGCACGGATAACGGCTACACACCGCATATCGCGGTCCGCGTCGACAATCAGACGCGCGTGCCACGTCAGTTCGTGCGCGACAACGAGATCGTGTTGAACATCAGCTTCGAGGCGACCAGCCAGCTGCAGATGGGCAACGAGTGGATCGAGTTCAACGCGCGCTTCTCCGGCAAGTCCCACAAGATCGAAGTGCCGGTCGCCAATATTCTTGCGATCTACGCGCGCGAGAACGGCCAGGGTATGGCGTTCCCGGTAGAATCGGCGGGCGGCGAGGCTCAGGATTCGGGCGCGGATGCCGCGGACGAAGCTGACACGCCGGCGGCTCCGCGCGCCGTCGAAAACGCCCCCGCCGACCCTGCCGAGGCCACCGACGCCGACGACAAACCGCAGCCCGACGACGATGGCTCGAAAGGCGGCGGAAGGGCTCGCCTTAAGATCGTGAAATGAAGTAGAATCACGGCCTCATGCCGGCTTAGCTCATCAGGTAGAGCGCTTGACTTGTAATCATGAGGTGGCGGGTTCGAGTCCTGCAGCCGGCACCAGATTGCTTTATCAGCAGTAACTGGAAATGCTAGAAAACCCCGTCGAAGCACACGCTTTGGCGGGGTTTTTCTTTTTCGGTGGAAATTGCCCGGATCGTTGCTGATGCCGATCACCGAAGCCTTGGCCCGGCTTGTTTGCGACGAGGGTTTCACGCACGTCAAAACGTGCGAAGGGAGCGTGAGGTGAGCCGCGCGATGGCTCAAAAACCACGATATCTCTTTCACCTTGTCGATTGTAGACATTATTGTCTACTTTCGGTGCGTCTAGACTCACCTCATCACCGTCACCAATTCATGCCGCGCCGCGAATCCGCACGGCGGCGGTACGGTACTATTCGGGCGTCGCCCGGGATGGCGGGCAGCCGCCGGACGTCCGGTCCGCTGTCGCGGTCCATGCCGCCGGCGACGTCACATCGACTCCATTGCACCATGACCAGCCCCGCAACTCTCACCTGGCCAGAAGCCGACGGCCCGTGCACCGCACGCTGGCGTTCCGAAGCGGCCGTGCCGCCGCCGAAGCGCGTCGTCGTCGCCGACGACCGCACCACCGCCGATTCGGCCTACCGCCTCGCCTGCGAAGGCACCGCGCTGCTGTGGCGCGGCGACTTCCAGAACGCACGCCAACTGCTGCAGGCCGTCACGCGCCGGCTCGAACGCAAGCCGCGCAAGCAGGGAGCCACACCGCTCGACGCGTTCAACCAGCATCGGCAGGCGCAGTCGCAGCGCGCGCGCACGCTCGGCATGATCCTGATTCCGCTCGATGCCGACTACGCCATTCCGCTGCGTCGCGCGCCCGACGTGCGGCAGGCCTGCATCGAAGCTTATGGACCGGCGAGCGGCGACGCGTCGGTCGTGTCGTTGCGCGAGTTGCTCGGTTTGATCGGCGCGCACGAATGGCGCAAGAAGGGCGTCGAGATTACGGCGCTCGGCGAGCGCATCCATCCGCACTACGGTGTGTTCTCACCGGTGCGCGGCGAGTACGTCGATCTGGTCGCGCGCACGCCGCTGCCGTCGCTGGACCTCGCGTTCGATATCGGCACCGGCACTGGCGTGCTGGCCGCGCTGCTGGCCAAACGCGGCGTGCGCAAGATCGTCGCGACGGACCAGGATGCGCGCGCGCTTGCGTGTGCTCGTGAAAATCTCGCGCGTCTTGGTTACGCCGAGCAGGTCGAGATCGTGCAGGCCGATCTGTTTCCGGACGGTCGGGCACCGCTTGTCGTCTGCAATCCGCCGTGGGTGCCGGCGCGGCCCGCGTCGCCGCTCGAATACGCGGTCTACGATCCGGACAGCCGCATGCTGGTCGGCTTCCTGAACGGCCTCGCCGATCATCTGACGCCGGGCGGCGAGGGCTGGCTGATCATTTCGGATTTCGCCGAGCACCTTGGGCTGCGTACGCGCGAGTGGCTGCTCGCGGCGATCGAGCACGCGGGGCTCAGTGTCGTGGGGCGCGAGGACATTCGTCCACGGCATCCGAAGGCCAGCGATCAGAACGATCCGTTGTATGTTGCGCGAGCGGCCGAGGTCACGTCGTTGTGGCGGCTCAAGGCGCGGTGACGCCGACTGCGCGCGTCACGCCGACTTGCCGTGCACTTCCAGATACGCGTACGCGCCCCGGCCAGCGACCAGCCCGCTGGCAAAGCAGGCGGTCAGCAGATAACCACCGGTCGGCGCCTCCCAATCGAGCATTTCGCCCGCGCAGAATGCGCCGGGCATCCGGTCGATCATCAGATGCGCGTCCAACGCCTCGAACGGGATTCCGCCCGCCGTACTGATCGCTTCCTCGATCGGTCGCGCGCGCAGCAGTCGCATCGGCAGCGCCTTGATCGCGTGGGCGAGGCCGCGCGCATCGGCGAAGGCTTCTTTCGACAGAATCTCGTGCAACAACGCCAGCTTGACCCCGCCGATTCCGATTCGCCCGTGCAGATGACTCGCGATCGAGCGTGAGCCGCGCGGCCGCGTCACTTCCTCCACGACTCGCCCGAGCGGCAAGCCTGGCGCGAGATCCAACGCGATCGTGACCTCGCCGCCGGCGAGGATCCGCTCGCGGATCGGCGCCGACAACGCGTAAATCAGGCTCCCTTCGAGGCCCGTTTCGGTCAAAAGTATTTCACCTTGTCGATTGTGGACTTTTCCGTCTGCGCCGGTGACGGAAATCGCGACCGTCTTGATCGGCTGACCCGCGAAACGCTCGCGCAGATACGGGCTCCAGTCCGCGTCGAAGCCGCAGTTCGCGGGACGCAGCGGCGTCACCGGCACGTCGCGCGACGTCATCAGCGGCACCCACGCGGCGTCGGAGCCGAGACGCGGCCAACTGGCGCCGCCGAGCGCGAACACGACCGCGTCGCAGTTGATCGTCTGCTCACCGTTGGGCGTGTCGAAGCGCAACGCGTGGGCGGCACCGTCTTCGGATGTTGACGCCCAGCCGCTCCACTTGTGACGCATATGAAATTGCACACCCGCTTCGCGCAGCCGATGCAGCCACGCGCGCAGCATCGGTGCGGCCTTCATGTCGGACGGAAATACGCGCCCCGAACTGCCGACGAACGTCTCGACGCCCAACTCGCGCAACCATGCGCGCAGCGCGTCGGGACCGAACGCGTCGAGTAACGGCGCGATGCGCTCGCGGCGCGAGCCGTAGCGGTCGAGAAACGGCGCGAGGGCTTCCGAATGCGTGATGTTCATGCCGCCTTTGCCCGCCATCAGGAATTTGCGGCCGACCGACGGCATCGCGTCATATACGTGGACTTGCACGCCGCGCCCGGCAAGCGTCTCCGCGGCCATCAGGCCGGCGGGGCCGCCGCCGATCACGGCGACGCGGGCGGAATCGAGCGAGAATGACATGCGGTTCAGCGGATCAACGGGGAGAAAAGGCGGTGCGCCGCGGTGACCGAACGGATATGCGGCGCGAAGGGCGCTATTGTCACACCGCGCGCGGCGCGCGGCAAACGCCGACAAACTCTGTCGAACTGTGCCCGGTACTGGCAAACAGGCGGCTATTCGGCCAGGCGACCGGGCTCGATCGCCCCAGACCGAAAAATACTGGATTCAGGCTTTCTCCCGGCCGTTGCGCATCGCGTTCACCGCTTGGCTCGTGCCGCACGCGACCTATACTTTTCAAACATCTTCCATCGGACGCCGTTCGGGTCGTTCCTCGCGTCAATCCCCAATCACGTCGCTTGCGTCGCAGCCGCTGCGGCGCGCTTCACTGCCGCGCGCCGGCAGCCGACGCGAAGCGCCTGTTGAATCGGTGGAAGAGTCGATCGTCTGGTTCAAGGAGATTGCCATGACCCGCAAATATATCGACTGTCGCGAATTTCCGAGCGAAACGAACTGCACTGTCGCGCTATCCGCCGACAGCGACGGCGAACTGCTCGAAGCCGCGGTCCAGCATGCCGTCAGCGTTCACAAGCACGCGGATTCGCCGGAGCTGCGCGAGCAGCTGAAGACGCTATTTCATGAGGGAACGCCGCCCGTCGAGGCGCGGCACGCTTGAGACACCCGTGGAAGGGGAGTGTGGAAGCCCGCGTCGCGAGCGGCATCCAGCCGCCCGCGTGCGGGCGTGTTGCAGCAGTCTTGTGGTGACACGAGAAACGCGATACCAGGCCAATCTAACCAGGATGCCGACGCGCTAACCCGGATACGCCTCATCGACCTTCAGCCCGGCGAGCTTGAAGATCACCCGCAACGTCTGCGGCTTGATGTCGCGTCGCGACGCGAGCGTCGTCATCACGAAGTCGAGCACCTTGGCGTACTTGAGCATCGTCAGGCAGGTCTCGAGGTCGACGTTGCCGTCACGCATGACCTCGGCGAGCCGCAGCATTTCCGTGGAGATGTCGCGAGCCATTTCCAGTTCGAGTTGCTGTTTCTCCGACCATGCCGGCGCGGCGGTGAGCTTCGCCATCATTTCCTGAAACTTCTGTTCGACATTTCCGTTGGGTACCGTATCCATTGCCGCCTCTTCTGTGATCATCCGAGCGCGCGACCCGTTGCAAAGCCGGCCGCTGCTGGTTACCTAACGTTCGCCCCTTGTTGCGGGACCGCTCTTCCCACATGCATCCGGTTCGCGTGTCCGGTTGCACGGCCGGACAGCTTCCTGTTTTCGGCGACGCGGCTTGCACCCGCAGGCTCAGCCGGCGCTCAAGCTGTTTTCGGCCATTCTCGAGACACTTCCGCGCAGCGCCTTGCGAGCAGGAAGTGTTCCCAGTGGACCGCCTGTCTCGCGTGATCCGGACGGCGTACTCGCTGGGATTGCCGCACTTTGGGTAAACTGGCAGCAACTTTTCTCTTTTTCCGTCATCTGTCGCACGTTCGCACTGCAATTGATGGCGGCCCATACGATGTCCGGCAAAACCCACGAAATCCGTCCCAACCAGTCCGTCGAACTGCTCAAAGAGCTCCACATCCTCACGCGCGACGGCAAGATGAATCAGGACAGCCGTCGCAAGCTGAAGCAGGTCTACCATCTGTTCCAGTTCATCGAGCCGCTACTCAAGGACCTGAAGGACCAGCAGGGGGCGCTGACGCTCGTCGATCACGGCGCGGGCAAGTCATACCTCGGTTTTATCCTGTACGACCTGTTTTTCAAGGAGTTTCAGGACGTCGCTGGTGGGGCTTCGCACATTTACGGCATTGAAACGCGCGAAGAGCTGGTGACGAAGTCCGAAGAGCTGGCGGCGCGGCTCGGCTTCAAGGGGATGTCGTTTCTGAATCTGTCGGTGGCGGAGTCGATCATGTCGACGCGGCTGCCCGCCGAAATCGACATCGTGACCGCGCTGCATGCGTGCAATACCGCCACCGACGACGCGATCCGTTTCGCGCTCGAAAAGCACGCGAAGTACATCGTCGTCGTGCCGTGCTGCCAGGCCGAGGTGGCCGGCGTGCTGCGGCAGAACAAGGGCAAGGCTCTGAAGACCGCGCTGACGGAAATCTGGCGGCATCCGCTGCACACGCGCGAATTCGGCAGCCAGATCACGAACGTGCTGCGCTGCCTGCAGCTCGAAGCGCATGGCTATCAGGTCAGCGTGACCGAGCTGGTCG
The DNA here is from genome assembly GCF_014397655.1 of Paraburkholderia sp. UCT31. Taxonomy (NCBI): domain Bacteria; kingdom Pseudomonadati; phylum Pseudomonadota; class Betaproteobacteria; order Burkholderiales; family Burkholderiaceae; genus Paraburkholderia; species Paraburkholderia sp. UCT31. The sequence continues at coordinate 21,478 of NZ_VZQP01000020.1, read as the reverse complement.
GCTGGGAACACTCGATGAAAAACGAGTTGATCATCGCGCAGTACAAGGACCTGCCGCGGCGCCGGCCCGCTGAGCGGCTCGGCGAAGTGCTGGACGCGCTCGGGCTCGATGCGCTGAAGGAGCGATTCTTCGTGCCGGCCTGAGGCGCGGCCTCGCGCTTCATTTAGCGCTTCATCAACGCATCCCAGCCCGCGAGGCCAATGCGCCGCAGCGTTTCCTGATTGCGCTCGTAGATCTCTTCCGCGTCGGGAAAGGCCTGCACGGCCCGCTCGATGCTGTCCTCGCGCAGCAGATGCAGGATCGGATAGGGCGCCCGGTTCGTGTAGTTTTCGATATCGTCGGGCTCGCTGCCTTCGAACTGGTAATGCGGATGAAAGCTCGCGATCTGGATAGTGCCTTCGAGCCGTAGCTGCTGGACCAGCCGGTCGGCGAAGAACAGGCAGTCGTTGAAGCCGAGAAAGTCCTCGAACGCGCACGGCAAGATCAGCAACGTCGTGTCGATGGCGGCGGGGTCGGCGGCGACGAGGGTCTGCAGCTCGGCTTCCAGGTCGGTCAGCACCGCTTCGAGCGTGTCCGCTTCGCTGACCGCATAGCGAATCTGCCCCTTCACATGCACGGCCTTCGCGAACGGACACAGGTTCAGGCCGATCACGGCCTCCGTCAGCCAATGACGGGTCGCGGCGATAACGGCATCGTGGGATTCGGCGGGCAACGGCATGGCGGACGGATGTGACGGGAAAACGCGCAATTCTAAAGGACCCAGCTGACGGACTGGCTCAGCGAACCGGCTTCTCCGCGCAAGCGGCCGCTATCAACTGCGCGGCGACTTTCGGCGCGGCGAGGATTGGCCCGCAGCCCGGCCCGTAAGTCTGGCTCGCCGCGTACACGCCCTCGATCAGCAGACCGAGCCCATCGGCCAGCGCTTGCGGATCGCCGGCGCCGGCCGCTGTCGACAGTTCGACGAGGCGCGCCATCAAGCGCTGCTTGTTGCGGAACACGAACTGCCGCGCCGGATGCGCGGTATCCGCAAACTCCACCGACACGTTCACGAACGGGCAGCCGCGGTAATCGTCGACCGAGGCGCGCACCGCGAGGTCGTCGAAGTACTGCTGAAGCTGCTTCGCCGGCTCGCCCGGATGCTTCGCGAAGCTCTTCTCGACGTAGCGGAAGAACTGCTCGTCCTTCTGCTCCAGATACGCCATCACGAGCTCGTCCTTCGACGAAAACTGCCGGTACAGACTCATCTTGTTCACGCCCGCGCGCTCGACCACCGCATCGACGCCGACCGTGCGCACGCCCTCGCGATAGAACAACTCGCTGGCCGCGCGCAGCAGATGCAACTGCGCCTGCGGCCCGGCGGTCTGTGCGCCGCGCGCGCGCCGCGCACGAGTAGGGGCGGGCTTGGGGGTTTCGCTGTCGGACATGGCAAGTCACCCGAATGAGATTGACGCCTTGACATGTTACCGACCAGTAACTAAGATCGCAACACTATTGTGACCGATCTGTCACAAGTCATTCACCGAGGCCGTAATAATACGAACGACGCCGCCACCCGGGCCGCGTCGATGGGAGAACCGATGAACTGGGCTGCGCGACTGATAGGCGGGCGTTTCCACTACGGCTGGTTGACCGTCGCCGTGGTGTTCCTGGTGTTGCTCGCGGCTGCGGGTACGCGAGCGACACCGAGCGTGATGATGGTGCCGCTCGAGCACCAATTCGGCTGGAGCCGCGCGACGATTTCGCTCGCGATCTCGGTGAACATCGCGCTGTACGGGTTGATGGGGCCGTTCGCGGCCGCCGCGATGCAGCGCTTCGGTGTGCGCCCCACGCTGCTGAGCGCGCTCGGCACGATGGCCGCGGGTGTCGCGCTGTCGTCGCTGATGACGCATCCGTGGCAAATGGTGCTGATCTGGGGCGTGATGGTCGGCGGCTCGACCGGGGTAGCGGCGCTGTCGCTGTCGGCGACGGTCGTGACGCGCTGGTTCACGACGCGCCGCGGTCTCGTGATGGGTATCCTGACCGCCAGCTCGGCGACCGGCCAGCTGGTGTTTCTGCCGCTGCTCGCGGCCATCGCCGAGCATTACGGCTGGCGTCAGGTCGTGTGGGTCGTCGCGCTCGCGGCGGGCGTCGTGATTCCGCTCGTCGCGTTCCTGCTGCCCGAGCATCCGGCCAGCATGCAGCTGCGCCCGTACGGCGAACCGCATGACGCGCCCATCACGACGACCGTCACCAGGCAGAATCCGCTCGCGATCGCATTCGGCACGCTCGCGTCGGCGAGCAAAACGCGCGACTTCTGGCTGCTGTTCTTCAGCTTCTTCATTTGCGGCGCGAGCACCAATGGCTATGTCGGCACCCATCTGATCGCGATGTGCGGCGACTACGGGATGACCGAAGTGCAGGGCGCGTCGTTGCTCGCGGCGATGGGCGTGTTCGACCTGTTCGGCACGACGATGTCGGGCTGGCTGTCGGACCGCTTCAATAGCCGCGTGCTGCTGTTCTGGTATTACGGGCTGCGGGGGCTGTCGCTGATGTATCTGCCGCACGCGTTCGGCATCGACTTTTTCGGACTGCCGCTGTTCGCGGTGTTCTACGGTCTCGACTGGATCGCCACCGTGCCGCCGACCGTGCGTCTTGCGACCGACGTCTACGGCAAGGAATCGGCGCCGATCGTGTTCGGCTGGGTGGTCGCGGGCCACCAGCTCGGCGCGGCGTTCGCGGCGCTCGGCGCGGGCATGCTGCGCGCGAGTCTTGGCACCTACACGGTCGCATCGATGATTTCCGGCGGCTTGTGTCTGATCGCCGCGGTGATCGTGCTGCGCATCAACCGCCCGGCCAAGGTACCGACGCCGCAGGCAGTCTGAGGCGCCCTCGCGAGCCCCGCGGATTCACCGTCAGCGAAGCAACGACGCACGGCCCCATAACGGGGCCGTGCGCGTTTTCTCAGCCAGCACGCATAGCGCCGCGCCGCAACTTGGAGCGCGCACCGAAAGCCCGTTATGCTATGTGGCCTCGGGCAGCCGCCCGACGATCATGAATTTCTACCGAGAGAAGCGCATGGCCACCAAACCCGCCTCAACCGAAGTTGCCATTCACGAGCTGATTGCAGGCCGCTGGAGCCCTCGCGCGTATTCGAGCGAGCAGGTGAGTCGCGATCAGTTGCGAGCCGTGCTCGAAGCGGCGCGCTGGGCGCCGTCTTCATATAACGCGCAGCCCTGGCGTTTTGTGGTATTCGATCGCAGCGTCGACGAAGTCGCGTTCAAGAAGGCTTTCGCCACGCTGGTGCCGTTCAACCAGGGCTGGAATGCGCTCGCGCCGGTGCTGATCGCGGTGACCGCGCACACCATGACCAACAAGGGCGACGTAAACCGCTGCGCGTTCTACGACGCCGGCGCGGCGGCGATGTCGCTGGTGCTGCAGGCGCACGCGCTCGGCCTCGCCGCGCACCAGATGAGCGGCTTCGACGTGAACGCGTTCCGTACCGCCTTCGAACTACCAAAGGACGTCGAGCCGATCGCGATGATCTCGCTCGGCCATTACGGCGACGTCGACAAACTGGACCCGGTCCTGCGCGAACGCGAGAAGGCGCCGCGTCAACGCGCGGCGCTCGCGGAGATCGTGTACGCCGGCGCCTGGAAGAAGGCGTTCTGAGGGACGGATTCGCCGCGCTTGCGGCGCGATTTCGGGTAAAGCGAAGAAAGCAGTCGATGAGCAACTAAGCGGTCAGGCACGCGCGGCACGGTCCGCGCGTTTTTCATGCAGCGCCGTCCATGCCGTTCTCACCATCCATCACGCTGGACAGCGGCGCGGCCACATGTTCGAGCGACTTGCGCTCCGCGTCGACACCCCAGATCGCCGCGACGAGCGCCGCCGCGAGCATCAACGCCGAGCCGACCAGATAGCCCGAAAACACCTCGCTGCGCTGATGCGTATCGATCAGCCGACCGAAAAACGCCGGCCCGATGATGCCGCCGAGCGCGGTGCCGAACGCATAGAAAACCGCGATCGCGAGCGCGCGGATTTCGAGCGGAAACGATTCGCTCACGGTCAGATACGCGGAACTCGCGGCTGCCGACGCAAAGAAGAAAATGACCATCCAGGCGACCGTCTGCGTGACGACGCTCAGCAGTTGCTGCTCGAACAGATAGCCGGACAGTGTCAGCAGGATCGCCGACATCGCGTAGGTCGCGGCGATCATTTTGCGTCGGCCGATCACGTCGAACAGTCGCCCGAGCACGAGCGGCCCCAGGAAATTGCCGAGCGCGAAAGGCAGCAGATACCAGCCGATGTCGTCGCCCGGCACGTGATAGAAGTCGGTGAGGACGAGCGCGTAGGTGAAAAAGATCGCGTTGTAGAAGAATGCCTGCGCGGTCATCAACGTGAGACCGACCAGCGCGCGGCGCCGGTGCACGTTGAACAGCGTGTGGAACACCTCGCGCAACGGCGTATGGTCGCGCGCGCGCAGGCGCAGCCGCGTGAGGGCGTCGTCGGCGAGCGTGTGACCGGCGTCGCGAAAACGCGTCTCGATGCCCTCGACGATCGTGCGGGCGTCGCGCTCGTCGCCGTGCGTGAGTAGCCAGCGCGGGCTTTCGGGTATCCAGATGCGCATCGGCAAGATCGCCAGCGCGAGCACCGCGCCGATGAAAAAACACGCGCGCCAGCCCCAGTCGGAAGGCAGCAGGTGCGGATCGAGCAGCACCAGCGAGCCTGCGGCGCCGAGCCCCGCGCCCACCCAGAACGTGCCGTTGATGCCGAGATCGGTCCAGCCGCGCACGCGTGCCGGCGTGAATTCCTGGATCGTCGAGTTGATCGCCGTGTATTCGCCGCCGATACCCGCGCCGGTCAGGAAGCGGAACAGCATGAAGCTCATCAGATTCCACGACAGCGCAGTCGCCGCGGTCGCGGCCAGATACAGCGTCAGGGTGATGAAAAACAGCTTGCGGCGGCCGAGCCGGTCGGTCAGCCAGCCGAAGCCGAGCGCGCCGAGCACCGCGCCGGCAATGTACGCGCTGCCTGCGAGGCCGACGTCGGCATTCGAAAAGCGCAGCGCCGGGCTCGTTTTCAGCGCGCTCGCGACGGCGCCGGCAAGCGTCACCTCGAGCCCGTCGAGCAGCCACGTCACGCCGAGCGCGACTACGATTAGCGTATGAAAGCGGCCCCAGGGCAGGCGGTCCAGTCGCGACGGCAGATCGGTTTCGATCAGCGTGGCGTGACGTTCATCGACAGCGGCGGTGGGCGGCACGCTCATGACGCGAAGTCTCCTCGATGGCGAAATGGGGCGGCATATCCGGTCGGGCGCAGCAAGATCCATTCCGCGCCATGATTTCAAACGATCTTGCGGCCGTCCCGGCAGCTTCAGTTGATGCTGCCGGAGTTTTCGTGATACAAAGCCGCTCCCCTTTCTTTGCGCGCCAGCCGTGAGCGGCCATTCCTGCCATGAACTATTGCGCGATTGACTTCGGTACTTCCAATTCCGCCGTCGCGGTTCCGATCGGCCCGCAGCTGAAGCTGGCGCCGGTCGAAGGCGCGTACACGACGCTACCCACCGCGGTCTTCTTCAATACCGACGAACACACCAGCGAATTCGGGCGCGCGGCGCTCGCTGCTTACATCGACGGTTTCGACGGCCGGCTGATGCGCTCGATGAAAAGCATTCTCGGCTCGCCGCTCGCCGAGAATACGACCGATCTCGGCGACGGCAGTGCGATCAAGTACACCGACGTGATCGCGACGTTCCTGACTCACCTGAAGCGCGCGGCCGAGGCGAGCGCCGGCGGCGCGATCGACCGCGCGGTGCTGGGCCGTCCGGTGTTCTTCGTCGACGACGACCCGCGCGCCGACCAGATGGCGCAGCAACAGCTCGAAGCCGCTGCGCGCACGGCCGGCTTGCGCGACATCCACTTTCAGTATGAACCGATCGCAGCTGCGTTCGACTACGAATCGCACCTGAGCGCCGAGGGGCTCGTGCTTGTGGCGGACATCGGCGGCGGCACGTCGGACTTTTCGCTCGTGCGAGTGGGGCCGGAACGGATGAAGCGCGCCGAGCGCAAGGACGATGTGCTCGCGCACCACGGCGTGCACGTCGCGGGTACGGACTTCGACCGCCGCGTCGAACTCGCCACGATACTGCGCGAACTCGGCTACCAGTCGCTCGATCCGCAAGGGCGCGAAATCCCGAACCGGATTTATTTCGATCTCGCGACCTGGCACCTGATCAACACCGTCTACACGCCGAAGCGCGTCAGCGAACTCGCGCTGATGCGGCACCTTTTCACGGAGACGAAGCACCACGACCGGCTGATGCGCGTGGTCGAGCAGCGTTTTGGGCACGCGCTCGCCGCCCACGCGGAAGAGGCGAAGATCGGCGTGGCGGCGGGCGGCGAAACCGTGATCGATCTCGAGCAGGTGGAAGAGGATCTGCGTCTCGCGTTCGACGAAGCGCAGCTCGTCAAAGCAGGCGAGGAAGAAACGCGACGCATCGTGCAGGCCGCGCGCGATACGGTGCAGGCGGCGGGCGTCGCGCCGCGCGATGTCGACGCGATCTATTTCACCGGCGGGTCGACCGGCCTCGCGTTTCTGTCGGGCGCGTTGGCCGCGGCGTTTCCAGACGCGCAAGCGGTGTTCGGCGATCGTCTCGCGAGCGTGGCGACTGGCCTCGGTATTCATGCGCGGCGGGTATTCGGATAATCCCGGATAATCAGCAAATAATCCGCCGCCAATTGCGAAGTCATGCGAAGTTAATCGGCGCATTCAGATTGGCCGCCGATAATAAAAAACCCCGCCGAGGCGGGGTTTTTTTGCGTCCGGAAGGAAGCGCGGAGCTTACACCGGCTTGATGTTAGCCGCTTGCTTGCCCTTCGGGCCCGTCTTCACTTCAAACGTGACCTTCTGGTTTTCTTGCAGCGTCTTGAAGCCTTCAGTGCGAATTTCCGAGAAATGCGCGAACAGATCTTCACCGCCGCCGTCCGGAGTGATGAAGCCAAAGCCCTTAGCGTCGTTGAACCACTTGACGGTACCGGTTTCCATATTACTTTTTCCTAAAGATGGTGAATAAGGCCGTAGCCCGGGGTGCATGAAAATCAAGGAAGGGGGTAATGGGACCAACCGGAGTACCGTTGATGGGCGAACTACGAAAGAACCACTTCACTCGCCACTTGAAATCCTGCCCGAACGTTATACGGCGAATTCGGACGAAGGTCAACAGCCTAGACGAAACTTTGCCGGACTGATCCGAAATTTTCTTACAAAGCTTGCGCAGGAGGACAACTTTTTGCTAGGGAGAACCCTTGGTTCGGCTGCGGTTTCGCTGCAGTAACACGGTGCAACCGTTAAACTACGCGCCGCGCGTCGGTTGCACCTATTCCGCATCTGGACGCGCTTACATGCGCGTCACCCCGTCCCCACCGCCACAAGCGATGTCACGTGGTGCCGACATGGTTCTGATTTAGGAGAAGACTTGAAAAGTTCTATACAACGGAACATCGGGCCATTCGCGCTGATGCTGACCGGTCTGGGCTCGATCATCGGTTCGGGTTGGCTGTTCGGCGCGTGGAAGGCTGCAAAAATTGCCGGTCCGGCTGCGATTTGCGCATGGATCATCGGTGCGGTCGTGATTCTCGCGATTGCGCTGACCTACGCGGAACTTGGCGCGATGTTTCCGGAATCTGGCGGGATGGTGCGCTATGCGCGCTACTCGCACGGCGCGCTGGTCGGTTTCATCAGCGCGTGGGCCAACTGGATCGCGATCGTGTCGGTGATCCCGATCGAGGCCGAAGCATCGATCCAATATATGAGTACCTGGCCCTATCCCTGGGCGCATGCGCTGTTCGTCGACGGGTCGTTGTCGACCAACGGCCTGCTGTTGTCCGCCGGGCTCGTCATCATCTATTTCCTGCTCAACTACTGGGGCGTCAAGCTGTTCGCGCGCGCCAACTCGGCGATCACGATCTTCAAGTTCCTGATCCCGGGCGCAACGATCGTCGGTCTGATGATGACAGGCGTCCACACCGAGAACTTTGGTCAGACGACCACGTTCGCGCCGTACGGCTGGTCGGCGGTGCTGACCGCGGTCGCGACGAGCGGCATCGTGTTCGCATTCAACGGTTTCCAGAGCCCGATCAACCTGGCCGGTGAAGCGCGAAATCCGGCCAGGAGCGTGCCGTTCGCGGTGATCGGCTCGATCCTGCTCGCGCTCGTGATCTACGTGCTGTTGCAGATCGCATACATCGGCGCCGTGAATCCGGCCGACGTGATGAAGGGCTGGAGCCACTTCAGCTTTGCTTCGCCGTTCGCGGAACTGGCGATTGCGCTGAACCTGAACTGGCTGGCGATCCTGCTGTACGTCGACGCGTTCGTGAGCCCGAGCGGCACCGGTACGACCTACATGGCAACCACCTCGCGCATGATCTACGCGATGGAGCGCAACAACACGATGCCGAAGATGTTCGGTAACGTGCACCCGTTCTATGGCGTTCCGCGCAACGCGATGTGGTTCAACCTGCTCGTCTCGTTCATCTTCCTGTTCTTCTTCCGCGGCTGGAGTTCGCTCGCGGCGGTGATTTCGGTCGCGACCGTGATCTCGTACCTGACCGGCCCGATCAGCCTGATGGCACTGCGCCGCGCGGCAACCGATCTCGAGCGCCCGCTGCACATCGCCGGCATGAAGGTGATCGCGCCGTTCGCGTTCGTCTGCGCGTCGCTGATCCTGTACTGGGCGAGGTGGCCGCTGACCGGCGAAATCATTCTGCTGATGGTCGTCGCGCTGCCGGTGTATTTCTACTTCCAGGCGAAGTCGGGCTTCGAGGGCTGGGGCCGTGACCTGAAGGCTGCCTGGTGGCTGGTCGCGTATCTGCCGATCATGGCGATCCTGTCGCTGATCGGCAGCAAGGAGTTTGGCGGCTTCGGCATTCTGCCGTACGGCTGGGACATGCTCGTCGTGATCGCCTTCTCGTTGGTGTTCTACTTCTGGGGCGTGAACAGCGGCTATCGTTCGGAGTATCTGGACGAGCGGCTCGTGCACGACGAAGTGCTCGAAGTTATCGGCGCGCATTGAGCACCGGTCGAAACCGAAGATCCGCTCGACGCGGGTCTTTCGGGGCCGATAAAAGCCCGCCCGATCGATGATCAGGCGGGCTTTTTGTTGACCTTTGTGCGCGACCCCGCGCCGGATCAGGCGGTCCCGAACACGTAGTTCGTCATCGCGAGCGAGCGTTGGTAGGTGCCGAGCGACTGGATCGCGAGCGAATAGTCGTCGTCGGCGGCACCGAGCGCGGCGAATACCGGTAACAGATGCTCGTCGGTCGGATGCATCAACACCGCGTGCGGCGACTGGCGGCGATAGTCGAGCAGCGCGTCGATATCGCGCGCGACGAGCTTGTCCTCGAACCAGTCGGTGAATTCGGCCACACGCGGATCGGCGTCTTCCGGGCGCGCGGAGAAATCGGCGGCGCGCAGGTTATGGGTGATCTGGCCGGAGCCGATCACCATCACCCCTTCGTCTTTCAGCGCGCGCAGCGCGCGGCCGACGCGGAAATGATGCGCGGCGTCCTTGTGCGGTTGGATCGACAGTTGCGCGATTGGCACGTCCGCTCGCGGAAACATCAGAAGCATCGGCACCCATGCGCCGTGGTCGAGTCCGTGCGGCTGCACGTCCGCGACGATGCCGCTCGCGCCGAGCAGCGCGGCGGCGTTACGTGCGATGTCGGGCGCGCCCGGCGCCGGATATTGGATTTCATAGAGCTGGCGCGGAAAACCATAAAAATCGTGGATGGTTTCAGGCGCCGTCGCGATGCTCGCGAGTGGCTGCGCGGTGCCCCAGTGCGCCGACAACATCAGGATTGCCTCGGGACGCGGCAATTGCGTGCCGAGCGCGCCGAACTCGGCGGACGGCATCGACGGATCGATCGGCAACGTGGGTGCGCCGTGAGACAGGAAAAGCGAAGGTAAGCGGTTCATGACAGCAACGCGGCCGTGTAAGCACGGCACGGAGAAATTGGGTTGCTACCAATATAGGTCCGCACGCCGGCTTGATAAATGGGTTCGGCGGGAATTGATTGCGTCGCGGCCGTTGTTAATCCGCGTTGTCGCGGTTAATCCTGTGCGCCCCGCAATCCTTCCCACGCCGGCGACAACGCCGGCCCCAGCGCAAACAGATCGAGCACGCGTGCGACAGTGTGGTCGACCATCTCGTCGATCGAAGCAGGCCGGTTATAGAACGCGGGCAGCGGCGGGAAGATCACTCCGCCCATTTCGGTGACGGCCGTCATGTTGCGCAGATGCGCGAGATTGAACGGCGTTTCGCGCACCAGCAGCACGAGACGGCGACGCTCCTTCAGTGTGACGTCGGCGGCGCGGGTGATCAGGTTGTCGGCGAAACCGTGCGCGATGCTCGCGAGTGTTTTCATCGAGCAGGGCGCGACGATCATGCCGTCGGTCGCGAACGAGCCGGACGCGATGCTCGCGCCGACATCGCGCACCGAATGGACGACATCCGCGAGCGGATGCACGTCTTCCTTGCCCAACTCGAGTTCATGCTGGATGTTGAGCCAACCCGCGCTCGAAATCAGCAGGTGGCTCTCGACGCCGCCGAGCCGCCGCAGCGTCTCGAGCAGCCGGATGCCGTAGATGGCGCCGGTGGCGCCGGTGATCGCGACGATCAGCCGGCGAGGCACCGCGGTGCGTGCTTGCTGCATGGCTTGCGGCGCCTGATGAAGCGAACGAAGCGTAGAACGCTCAGGCCGCGGCGAACAGCTGCTGCAGTTCGCCCGATTCGTACATCTCCATCATGATGTCCGAGCCGCCGATGAATTCGCCCTTCACGTACAGCTGCGGAATGGTCGGCCAGTTCGAGAACACCTTGATGCCCTGACGGATTTCGTCGTCTTCGAGCACATTGACGGTCTTGATTTCACCGGCACCGCACGCCTTCAGGATCTGGATGGCGCGGCCGGAAAAACCGCACATCGGGAACTGGGCCGTGCCCTTCATGAAGAGAACGACGTTGTTGCCGTCGACGATTTGCTTGATGCGTTGTTGCGTATCCATGACTGACCTTGCGGTTCCGATAAAGGATGGGAATAGGCTGAAATGATAGCGGATTTCGCTACGGGCGGCCGCAGCCACGTCGCGCCTGGGGTTTTAGCCTCGGCGACCGCGCTCAGGCCGCAGCGGCGCGCAGCACGCCGCCGCTGATCCGCTCGATGCCGGCGAGATCGCGCGCCGAGCGGACCTCGGCGAAACCGCGTTCGCTCAACAATGCGCGCACGGCTTCGGCCTGGTCGTAGCCATGTTCGATCCAAAGCGTGCCGTCGGCGGCGAGACGCTCGGGGGCGCCGGCAACGATCGCGCGGATCGCGCCGAGGCCGTCGGCCTCGTCGGTGAGCGCGCCGCGCGGCTCGAAGCGCAGATCGCCCTCACGCAGATGCGGGTCGCCGCTCGCGATATACGGTGGATTGCTGATGATCGCATCGAAGCGCAACGCGGCGTCGAGCGAGCCGTACCAGTCGCTGGGCAGGAAAACGACGGCGCCCCCCGGGCGATTCACGTCGAGCAGGCGCGCGCCGTTGCGCGCGGCGACGGCGAGCGCGTCGGCCGAGCGGTCGAGCGCCCAGACCTGCGCGTCGGGCCGCATCGACGCGATTGCCACCGCGATTGCGCCGGTCCCGGTGCCGAGATCGAGCACACGTGGGCGCGGCCGAGGTTCGATCGCCGCGAGCGCGGTCTCCACCAGCAGCTCGGTCTCAGGACGCGGAATCAGCACGTGCGGCGTCACTTCGAATTCGAGCCCGAAGAACTCGCGCGCACCGACGAGCTGCGCGACCGGCTCGCCGGCCATGCGCCGCGCCTCGAACGTGCGATAACGCTCGACGCTTGCGCGTTCGAGCGGCTCCTCGCCGCGCGTGATCAGCTGCGTGCGCCGCCAACCGAGCACATGCGTGAGCAGAATCCGCGCTTCGAGCGGCGGCAGCGGCGATGCGCGCAATAGCGCCTCGGCCGTGGGGGGCAGACCGGTGGGGTCGAGCGGAGCCGGGCAGGCGTCGGTCATTGTCGGGGCGTTAGTCCGCGTCGCCGAGCGAAGCCAGCAGTTCGGCCTGATGCTCGCTGACGAGCGCCGCGATCAGTTCTTCGAGATCGCCGTCCATGATCGCGTCGAGGCGATACAGCGTCAGGTTGATGCGGTGATCGGTGAGGCGCCCCTGCGGGAAGTTGTACGTGCGGATGCGCTCCGAACGGTCGCCCGAGCCGATCAGGTTCTTGCGCGTCGCCGCTTCCTTCGCCTGCTGCTCGTGCGCCTGCTTGTCCTTGATGCGCGCGGCGAGCACCTTCAGCGCGCGATCCTTGTTCTTGTGCTGCGAGCGGTCGTCCTGACATTCGACGACGATGCCCGTCGGCAAGTGCGTCACGCGCACCGCCGAGTCGGTCTTGTTGATGTGCTGGCCGCCCGCGCCCGACGCGCGAAACGTGTCGATACGCAGATCGGCCGGATTGATCTCGACTTCGCCGATCTCGTCCGCTTCCGGCATCACCGCGACCGTGCACGCCGAGGTATGGATGCGGCCCTGCGTTTCGGTGGCCGGCACGCGCTGCACGCGATGCCCGCCCGACTCGAACTTCAGCTTCGAATACGCGGCATCGCCGGCAATTCGCACGATCACTTCGCGATAGCCCCCGAGGTCCGATTCGCTCGCCGACATCATCTCGACCTGCCAGCGGTTGCGCTCGGCATAGCGCAGATACATGCGCAGCAGATCGCCCGCGAACAGTGCGGATTCGTCGCCGCCGGTGCCCGCGCGGATTTCAAGGAAAATGTTGCGCTCGTCGTTCGGGTCTTTCGGCAGCAGCATTTTCTGCAGTTCGACGCCGAGCGTCTCCATACGATCGCGTGCTGCGCGGATTTCCTCTTCGGCGAAATCGCGCATCGACGCGTCGGCGAGCAGTTCCTGCGCGGTGGCGGCGTCGTTCTGCGCCTGGCGCCACAGCCCATAATGCTCGACGACCGGGCCGAGCTCCGCGTGTTCGCGCGTCAGCTTGCGGTACTGGTCGAGGTTGGCGGTGATGTCCTCGCGGCTCAACAGGTCGTTCAGTTCGGCCAGCCGGGTGGTCAGCTGGTCGAGCTTGCGTTGCATGCTCGTTTTCATCGGGCGGGTAGCGGAGCGGACTCCGGAATGGATGCGGCCAGGGGAATGGGCGAATGCCCGGGGCGGAAGCACTTTGCGAGCCACGGCGGTGGCGCGCGGGGTGCGGCGAGCACTGCGCCGCTAACGCTCGGTCGAGCCGGGGTGTTTGTAGAAGCCGCTCATCAGCTCGATCAGCTTGTCGCGGTTGTCGCTGCTCGCGCGATTCAGCGCGTGCGTAGGACCATGGATCAGCTTGTTGGTGAGCGATTGCGACAGTGCCTCGAGGACTGCGGCCGGATCGTCGCCGCGCGCGAGCATTTTCTGCGCGCGTTCGACCTCTGCGCGGCGCAGGGTGTCGGCCTGCGTGTGCATGTGGCGGATCACCGGCACGATGCTGCGCGCATCAAGCCACTGCATGAAGGTCTGTACGCGCGTTTCGATGATCGCTTCGGCCTGCGCGACCGCGGCCTGGCGCGACGCATTGCCTTCGCGGACGATCGCGCCGAGGTCGTCGACGGTGTACAGGAACACGTCTTCGAGCTGGCCGGCTTCGGGTTCGATGTCACGCGGCACCGCGAGGTCGACCATGAAAATCGGCCGGTGACGACGCGCCTTGACCGCGCGCTCGACCGCGCCAAGACCGATGATCGGCAACGTGGACGCCGTGCACGACACGATGATGTCGAATTCGTGCATCCGCGCGGGGAGCTCGGAGAGCGGAATGGCGCGGCCGTTGAAGCGCTCGGCGAGCCGCATGCCGCGCTCGGCGGTTCGGTTCGCGACGACGAGTTCCCGCGGATGCTGCGCCGCGAAGTGCGTCGCGCAAAGCTCGATCATTTCGCCAGCACCGATGAACAGCACGCGCTGGTTCGCGATCTTGTCGAAAATGCGTTGGGCGAGGCGTACCGCGGCGGCGGCCATCGACACCGACTGCGCGCCGATCTCCGTGGTGCTGCGCACTTCCTTCGCGACGGCGAAGGTGCGCTGGAATAGCTGATTCAGGTAGGTGCCGAGGGCGCCGGCTTCGGAGGCGGTGCGCACCGCGTCCTTCATTTGTCCGACGATCTGCGTTTCGCCGAGCACCATCGAATCGAGCCCCGACGCGACGCGGAACGCATGGCGCACGGCTTCGGACTGCGGCAGCGCATAGACGTGCGGCGCGAGTTCATCGATCGGGAGGTTGTGGTACTTCGACAGCCACTGCACCGAGGCTTCGCGCGCGGCGAGGTCGTCGGTCGCGCAGTAGAGTTCGGTGCGGTTGCAGGTGGACAGAATTGCCGCCTCGGGCGCGTTGGGGGCCATGTGGCCCAGCCAGATGCCTTTGAACGTATCCAGAGCGGGCTTTATCTGTTCGAGCGGAAACGCCACGCGTTCGCGCAAGGCGACAGGCGCAGTGTGATGGTTGATTCCGATCGTTAGAAGCTGCATTTGGGGGAGCTATCGTTCAGCCGTATATTATAGCGTTTCCACGATACTCACATTCTGCCCGCCATATATCCCGCATGCGTCAGTTCGCGCCTGTCAGGCTCTCCGGCGGGATCGCGTCGAGCTGGTAACCGTAACCATAGACCGGCGTCAGCGTGTAGCCAAGCTCCGGGCGCAGTTGCAACTTGCTGCGCACGCGCGACGCGTGGGTGTCGATGGTGCGCGACTTTACGTCGCGACGGCGGGCCCACACGGTTTCGAGAATATGCGCGCGCGACACCGGCCGCGCGAGATTGTTGAACAGCACCAGCGCGAGGCGGAATTCCTTCGGCGTCAGGATCACGGTCAGGTCGCGGAATGTCACGGCCAAATTCGCCGCGTCGAACGTATAGCCGCCGATCACGTCGCGTCGACGGTTGGGCGGCCGCCGCAGGCCCGCACGGCGCTGCAGCGCCTCGACACGCGCGAGCATTTCGGGGCCGCGCACTGGCTTGCTGAGACAGTCGTCGGCGCCGGCATGCAGCGCGGCGACGATCTGGCATTCGCGCGGTGCGCTCAGCAGCATCATGACGGGCAGGCCCGGCAGAATGGAGCGCGCGCGCGGGATCACGTCTTCGGCGCAATGGTCGCCGGCCCAACTTTCGGTGATCAACAGGTCGAAAAATTCGTCGGTAGCGCGCTGCAGGAACGTGGCGCTAGTGGTGAAGTGCTGGCACGCGTGGCCGCCGGCGAAAATGAGCCGGTCAACCAGTTTGGCGTGTTGCACGTCGGGTTCGATAAGGGCGATGCGCATGGCGCTGCGTCAGCCTGGCAACGGGCGAAGCATGAGGGGTTTTCGTCAGACTTACAACTTGCCTAAGCACACCCCGATCCCTAAACTCAACCGCTATGCGGAAAGCGCCGTGCTGAACTTGTATAGTTGAGGAGGCAAAAATGCTAGCGTTGGCGGCTCCTTTCGCCTATGAGACGAATCCGAAATTGATCTTGCCGTGTTTGAGCGCCCAGTCTGGAGTCGACGCCTGATGGGTTGGCCAGGCGTTCTCGTACTCGGCGCGGTGATCGGCCTCGCGGGCTGGTGGTTGCATCCGCAGCGCCGCGCGAGCCGCGCCCGCTGGTGGGCCGCGCTGTTGGCCGGTGTGCTCGGCACGAGCGTCGCGAGGATGGCCGGCAATGTGACAAGTCTCTTCCATGACGGCGATATGCTCGAATGGCCGGTATGCACCGCCGTCGCGCTCATCGCCGTCGCCGTGACGGTCGGCCTCTTGTCGCGTCAATCAACGCGCCGGTCAATCCGTCGATGAATCCTTGCAGGTAACTCCATGAACGCCCGACTTCCCGAAACCTCCTCCATTCCCGAGCGCCTCGCGAGCCTGCGCGCCGCGATGGCGCGCGAGGGCATTGCCGCTTACCTCGTGCCGTCGGCGGATCCTCATCTGTCCGAGTATCTGCCAGGGCGCTGGCAAGGCCGCCAGTGGCTGTCGGGCTTCACCGGCTCGGCCGGCACGCTGATCGTCACCGCGGAATTTGCCGGCGTCTGGACCGACAGCCGCTACTGGGAGCAGGCGAGTGCGCAGCTCGCCGGCAGCGGTGTCGAGCTGATGAAGATGACCGGCGGCCAGCTCACGACGCCGCATTTCGAATGGCTCGCGCAGAACGTCGCGAGCGGCGGCACGGTCGGTGTGGACGGCGCGGTGCTGGGCGTCGCGGCCGCGCGCGCGTTGAGCGCCGCACTGAACGCGCGCGGCGTGCAATTGCGCACCGACCTCGACCTGTTCGACGCGATCTGGGCGCAGCGCCCGGCGCTGCCCGCCGACGCCGTCTTCGAGCACGCCGCGCCGCAAGCGGGCGTCACACGTGCGGACAAGCTTGCGCAGGTGCGTCGCGCGATGGTCGAGAAAGGCGCGCAGTGGCACTTCATCTCGACGCTCGACGACCTCGCCTGGCTGCTGAATCTGCGCGGCGCCGACGTCAGCTACAACCCGGTGTTCGTCGCGCACGCGCTGATCGGCGTGGATCGGGTGTCGCTATTTATCGCCGACGGCAAGGTGTCGCCGGCGCTCGCCGAAGTGCTCGCGCGCGACGGCATCGGCGTCGAGCCGTACGCGAAAACCGCCGACGCGCTTGCCGCGCTGCCAGCCGGCAGCACGCTGCTGATCGATCCGCGCCGCATCACGTACGGCTCGCTGCAGGCGGTGCCGTCGTCGGTCAAGGTGGTCGAGGCGGTCAATCCCTCCACTTTCCTGAAGTCGTGCAAGACCGCCGCCGATGCCGCGCACGTGCGTGAGACGATGGAGCAGGACGGCGCCGCGCTCGCCGAATTCTTCGCGTGGTTCGAAAGCGCGCTCGGCCGCGAGCGCATCACCGAGCTGACGATCGACGAGCGTCTGACGGCAGCTCGCGCGCGCCGTCCCGGTTTCGTGTCGCTGAGCTTCGCGACGATCGCGGGCTTCAATGCGAACGGCGCGATGCCGCACTATCGCGCGACCGAGGAGTCGCATGCGGTGATCGAAGGCAATGGCCTGCTGCTGATCGATTCGGGCGGCCAGTATCTGAGCGGCACGACCGACATCACACGCGTCGTCCCGGTCGGCACGCCGGGCAGCGAACAGCGCCGCGATTTCACCGTCGTGCTGAAAGGCATGATCGCGCTGTCACGCGCGCAATTCCCGCGCGGCATCCGCTCGCCGATGCTCGACGCGATCGCGCGCGCACCGATCTGGCAGGCCGGCGCCGACTATGGCCACGGCACCGGTCACGGGGTCGGCTACTTCCTGAACGTGCACGAAGGCCCGCAGGTGATCTCGCACTACGCGCCGGCCGAACCGTGGACCGCGATGGAGGAGGGCATGATCACGTCGAACGAGCCGGGTCTGTATCGGCCGGGCAAGTGGGGCGTGCGAATCGAAAACCTCGTGCTGAACGTGGCCGCGGAAAAAACCGAATTCGGCGACTTCCTGAAGTTCGAAACGCTGACGCTGTGCCCGATCGACGCGCGCTGCATCGAGCTGTCGCTGCTGCGCGACGACGAGCGTGCGTGGCTCAACGCGTATCACGAGACGGTGCGCGCGCGTCTCGCGCCGCATGTATCGGGCGACGCGAAAGCGTGGCTGGAACTGCGCACGCAACCCATCTGAGCATAGCGACGACCTTCCAAAGGAGCGTGGTGCATGGCGATCAAGGCAGTGGTGTTCGATTTCGGCGGTGTGCTGATCGACTGGAGTCCCGAGTACCTGTACCGCGAGCTGATTCCCGACGAAGTCGAGCGCCGCTGGTTCCTCACGCACGTCTGCTCGATGGACTGGGTGATCCGCCAGGATGGCGGTCAGCCGATCGTCGAAGCCACCGACGAGCTGATCGCGCGGTTTCCCGATCACGAACCGCTGATCCGCGCGTTCTATGAGCGCTGGCACCAGATGGTGGCGGGTGTGCTCGACGACGGCATCGCGCTGATGGAAAAGCTCGAAGCGGCCGAGGTGCCGCTCTTCGGGCTGACCAACTGGTCGGCCGAGACGTTTCCGTACGCGTGGGAGCACTATCCGGTGCTGCGGCGGTTTCGCGACGTCGTCGTGTCGGGGCGCGTGAAACTCGTGAAGCCCGACCCGGCGATCTTCGCGGAGATGCGCCGGCGCATCGAACTGCAAATGCCCGGTGTCGAGCCGGCCGAACTCGTCTTCATCGACGACAACGCGAAGAACGCCGAAGCCGCGACGGCGCTCGGCTGGCACGGCGTGCATCACACGAGCGCCGCGCAAACGGAAGCCGAGCTGCGCGAGTTGGGCTTGCCGGTTTGAGCTGACCGCCGCCGCTACTGCCCCAGCAGATTCTTCAGCGCATTGCCGAGACCCTTGACGGTCTCGCCCGCACCCTTCGCGACGCCCTCGACGCTGACCCCGAGCGCCTGCGCAAACCCGGCGCCGATGCGCGTGAGGATCCCTTCGCGCACCGAGAACTTCGGATCGCGCAGATCGCCGTCGAGCACGAAATGCAGCGTGATATTGCCGTTATGCGTCTTCAGCGCCGCGACGGCGGCGCGGGTCGGAATCGACATGAACGTCTCGAGCGGATTGTCGGATTCGGCGAGCTGCAGATTGTGGACTGTCACCGTGCCGGGCGCATGGAGATGATAGTTCCGCACCGTCGATTCGATCGTCAGATCGACGGTGCCGCCCGTCACCTGTGCGCGCGTGCCGGCCTTCTTCAGCAGATACTGATCGAGCATCGCAATATCGACGCCGTGCAGCGTGCTCGTCGTCTGCGAATCGCGGCTGGCGATTTTGATCCAGCCGTCGAACGTCACGGTGCCCGTATGCGCCGGCCCCTTCATCGAGCCGCGAACGCTGACATGGGTCGGTTCGGTAAGCGCCGGCAGATGCAGATGGTCGACGCTCGCGTTCGCGTCGCTGACCGTGACCTTGAACGGCGGCGGCCCGACAGTCATGTCGTAGAAATGGAAGTTGCCGTGTTCGAAGCGGACATGGTCGACCAGCTTTTCGCGCGGGATCGGCGGCGCCGTGCCGGCGTTGCCCGGCTGATCGCCGCGGTTCAGCGATTCGCGCAGGTTCGGCAGCAGATTCAGCGAGCCGTCCTTCGTGCGTAACACGGCCATGTCGAAGCCGCGCACGACGACCTCGCGGATATGCATGCGCCGCGCGATCAGATCGCGCACGTCGGGGGTGATCGTGATTTCGTCGGCGCGTAGCGGTTCACCCGCTGGCCAGCCAGGCGGCGCTTTTAGCACGACGTGGGTGAGGCGTACCGAGGTGAGGCCGACGTCGATACTGTCGGCGCTGCCGAGCGGCCCGAGCGCCGCGCTGACGCGATTCTTGACTTCCTGTTGCGCGAATCGCATCGCGCCGATCGCGATCAGAACCAACGCCAAAAGCGTTGCCCCCACGATGACGATCCAGCGCCTGCCCTTCGACATCGCCATGCCTGTCTCCTCGTCGCCGCGTCGCGCGGCGCTGTGTTGACCGTCTGTCGCGTGCGCGAGACTTTCACGCGCGCCTCCATCTAGCGACGGTTAGCAACGCGCATGCCCCGCGGCCCGTCCGGCATCGCGCCAGACGGGCCGTCGTCCGCCCGCTTCCTAACGCGAGATCGGCTTGTAGCGCAGGCGCTTCGGCCGCGCGCCTTCCTCGCCGAGACGCGCGCGCTTGTCCGCTTCGTATTCCTGGTAGTTGCCGTCGAAGAACGTGACTTGCGAGTCGCCTTCGAACGCGAGGATATGCGTCGCGATGCGATCGAGGAACCAGCGATCGTGCGAAATCACGAGCACCGAGCCCGCGAATTCGAGCAGCGCGTCTTCGAGCGCGCGCAGCGTTTCGACGTCGAGGTCGTTCGACGGTTCGTCGAGCAGCAGTACGTTGCCGCCCGCGATCAGCGTCTTCGCCAGATGCAGACGACCGCGCTCGCCGCCGGACAGATTGCCCACGATCTTCTGCTGGTCGCCGCCCTTGAAATTGAAGCGGCCGATGTACGCGCGCGACGGCGTTTCGTACTTGCCGACCGTCAGCACGTCCGCGCCGCCGGAGATTTCCTCGAACACGGTCTTGGTGCCTGCGAGCGCTTCGCGGCTCTGGTCCACGTACGCGAGCTTGACGGTCGGACCCTGCACGATTTCGCCCGAATCGGGTTGCTCGCGGCCGGTCAGCATACGGAACAGCGTCGATTTGCCGGCGCCGTTCGGACCGATGATGCCGACGATCGCGCCGGCCGGGATCTTGAAGCTGACGTTATCGAGCAGCAGCCGGTCGCCGTACGACTTGCTGACGTTCTTGAACTCGATCACTTCATTGCCGAGGCGGTCGCCGACCGGAATGAAGATTTCCTGTGTTTCGTTGCGCTTCTGGTAGTCCTGGCTGTTCAGCTCCTCGAAGCGCGCGATACGCGCCTTCGACTTCGCCTGGCGGCCCTTCGGGTTCTGGCGCACCCACTCGAGTTCCTTCTTGATCGCCTTCTGACGCGCGGACTCCGACGCTTCCTCCTGCTTCAGACGCTCTTCCTTCTGATCGAGCCAGCTGCTGTAGTTGCCCTTCCACGGAATGCCGTGGCCGCGGTCGAGTTCGAGAATCCACTCGGCGGCGTTGTCGAGGAAATAGCGATCGTGCGTGACGGCGACCACGGTGCCCGGGAAGCGCGTCAGGAACTGCTCGAGCCATTCGACCGATTCCGCGTCGAGGTGGTTGGTCGGCTCGTCGAGCAGCAGCATGTCGGGCTTTTGCAGCAGCAGCTTGCACAGCGCGACGCGGCGCTTTTCGCCGCCCGACAGATGCTCGATCTTCGCGTCCCATGCCGGCAGGCGCAGTGCGTCGGCGGCGATTTCGATCTGCTGCTCGGCGCTGCCGTCGGTCGTTGCGAGGATCGCTTCGTACTTCGCCTGCTCGGCGGCGAGCGCGTCGAAGTCGGCGTCCGGCTCCGCGTAGGCCGCGTAGACTTCGTCGAGCTTCTTCTGCGCGTTGAACACGTCGCCGAGGCCTTCCTCGACCGCTTCACGCACGGTTTTCTGCGGATCGAGTTGCGGCTCCTGCGGCAGATAGCCGATGTTCAGGTTCGGCATCGGTGTCGCTTCGCCTTCGATCTCCGTGTCCACACCGGCCATGATGCGGATCAGGGTCGACTTGCCCGAGCCGTTCAGGCCGAGCAGGCCGATCTTCGCGCCGGGGAAGAACGATAGCGAAATGTCTTTCAGGATCTGGCGCTTGGGCGGCACGATTTTGCCGACCCGGTTCATGGTGAAAACGTATTGGGCCATTTGCTTGCAGTGGACGTTGACGACGCCGGCCGCGTGCGGGCGGGCAGTCGGGGGTGAATGGGTAATCGGTGTGAGGGCCGGGCGGAACACCCGGCGCCGGCCGGCGCGGCGTCGGATTCGACGACGCTGCCGCGCGCGGCATGTGGTTCAGGTGGCATTGTACGTCGCGGCGCGGGCCGGGCGGCAGGGG